>NZ_JBJJLR010000031.1:0-62931 GCF_046230975.1 Pseudomonas sp. KCJK9058 | reverse complement strand
AGGGCAAGTGGGTCACAGGGCCCGGAAACACAATATGAAAAATATGCTCGATTGACTGCTTCCAAGCCTCAGGCCGATAAAGGCAGAACCCATGGAGGGGGCTCACACCAACGGCCTATGAGCAAGGAGCCATCATGTACCCTCCACCCGCGCCATCAGGTGTCTCAGTACTTAGCAACATGCACGCTGCAAGCAAAGAGCGTAACTACTTTAAAAATGGCGGCAGTGCTTTTCTAGTGTCGTGGTTCTATTCGAAGGTTCGTAATCGAGGCGAGTGGGATTACAAGCAACAGGGAAGGCAATATGAGGCTTTAGGTAATTTCAATTATGGTGCAACTGGAACTGCTGCTGGCCTTTCGGAGGAATTCCTGTTGAGGGGGGCGGGATGGGCACAGAGCCGCGCGGGGACCAGTAATTCAGCATTTGGATCATGGTGGGGCAGCTCCCCTTATGACGACGACCCCGAGGATCAGGAATGGATCAAAAAAGGGATCGAATATGCCAAATCATACGGGTATTAGATGGCTGATTGCTTGCCTGCTTCTGCTTATCCTCGGTCAAACCCTATGGATCTTCTCCAGAGATGCAAGGCCTGTGTTGACCAAGATTGTTTCTGAAACTCCAATTGGCAAGCAGAGTGCCATTTATGAGGTGCTCAGCGATGCTGGTGGGGCGACAGTGCCGCTGACCTACTTGTACTTTGTGGCTGAAAAACAACAGCACGATGATCGGGTCTTGAAGGGCCTTGAAAGGCTGACGCCTTTCCTGGTCACTCGCCAATCGGGCGCCGTGCTGCACGTGGAGGGCCTGAAAATAACGGCGCGGACTGAGGAGCAGGTCTACAGCTATTCGAGTACCACTCTTCTCGAAGAGGGTGGCGCAGTATTGCCCATTACAATCGAACTCACCGCGACGGCTCACCGAGAGTGATAGTCAAAGGGGCCGCGCAACGGCCCCTTTGCATTTCAGGAGGACAGGTACGAAGACCGGGTCAAGCCCAGGCGCAAGGCATCCAGATACTGGGTCCGCTCACGCGCAGTGATCTTGGCGCTGGCGACCTTGTCGCGGTAATGCGTCATCAACTCTTCCGGCGACAGGTGCACGTAGCGCAGCATGTCTTCGATGGTGTCGTGGGTTTCGATACCGGCGTGGTACACGCTGCCGTCGGCATTCTGGTAGATGTTCACCGAGTCGGTGTCACCGAACAGGTTGTGCATGTCACCCAGGATTTCCTGGTAGGCACCCACCAGGAACACGCCCAGCAGGTAATCTTCGCCTTCCTTCACCGCATGCACCGGCATGCTGGTTTCGATGCTCTGCTCGTCAACGTACTGGTTGATCTTGCCGTCGGAATCGCAAGTCAGGTCCTGCAATACCGCACGCCGCATCGGCTCTTCGTCCAGGCGGTGCAGCGGGATGATCGGCAGGACCTGGCCGATGGCCCAGGTGTCTGGCAGGCTCTGGAACACCGAGAAGTTGCAGATGTACTTGTCGGCCAGCTTGTCGTTCAGCTCGTCCAGCACCTGGCGGTGCGAGCGCTGGCGGGCTTTCAGCGAGTTGTGCAGACGGCGGCACACGGCGAAATAGCACTGCTCGGCCAAGGCTTTCTCGCCCAGGCTGATCTTGCCATCAGCGTACTGCGCGGCCACATCACCCATGTAGTGGGTGGCGCGCCAGTAGGTCTCGGTGACCATCTCGATGTCGGTCGGGCCAAGCAGGTCGACCAGCCACTGCACGGTCTCGGGCAGGGCTTCCTTGTTATCGATGGTCGGTACGTCGTCATTGTGTTTCTCGACGTCGGTCACCTGGATCACCAGCATGGCGTGGTGCGCGGTCAGCGAACGGCCACTCTCCGAGAAGATGTGCGGGTGCGGCAGGCCCTGTGCGTCGCAGAACTCCTTGAGCATGCCCACCACCACGCCGGCGTAGTCGTCCATGTCGTAGTTGATCGAGCTGGCATTGCGCGAGTGAGTGCCGTCGTAGTCCACACCCAGGCCGCCACCCACGTCGATGTGGTCGACCGGCAGGCCCAGCGCACGCAGTTCGCCGTAATAACGGATGGCTTCCTTGAAACCGTGCTGGTAGTCGGCCAGGTTGGCGATCTGCGAACCCATGTGGAAGTGCAGCAGGCGGATGCCCTGATCCAGGCCCGCATCGCGGAAGCGCTGCACCACCGAAAGCAACTGGGCGGCGGACAAACCGAACTTGGACTTCTCGCCACCGGTGTCGGCCCACTTGCT
Organism: Pseudomonas sp. KCJK9058; assembly: GCF_046230975.1. Classification (NCBI taxonomy): domain Bacteria; kingdom Pseudomonadati; phylum Pseudomonadota; class Gammaproteobacteria; order Pseudomonadales; family Pseudomonadaceae; genus Pseudomonas; species Pseudomonas sp. KCJK9058. Next base: position 60,691 of record NZ_JBJJLR010000031.1, on the reverse strand, counting down.
CGAGGCCAACGACGACAGGCGAACGCGCAGGCCAACCTGTGGTTTCACCTTGAGCTCGGCGGCCTCTTCGATCACCAGGGCCACTTCCGACTCTTTCTCGATGACGATGAACACATTGTGGCCAAGCTTCTGACCCATCAGTGCCAGGCGAATGAACTCACGGTCCTTGTAGCCGTTGCAGACGATGGTGCCGCCCTTCGGCGCCAGCGCCAGCACTGCCAGCAACTCGGGTTTGGAGCCGGCTTCCAGGCCGATGGAAACGTTTTGCGTGGCGATGATGTTTTCCACCACCGCTTCCTGCTGGTTGACCTTGATCGGGTACAGCGCGGTGTACTGGCTCTGGTATTCCAGGCGCGCGATGTTGGCGTCGAAGGCACCGGTCAGCTGGCGCACACGGTCCTGCAGAATGTCAGGGAAGCGCACCAGCAAGGGCAGCGACAAGCCGCTCTGGCGCAGTTCGTCGACCTGTTCGAACAGGTCGATCGGAGCGCTTTGAGGGCCGTTGGGGCGTACTTCGACGCGCCCGGCTTCATTGATGGCGAAATAGCCAGCGCCCCAATGGCGGATACCATAAACACTGCGGCTGTCGGCCACGGTCCATTGGCTACCATCGTCTTTGCGTGTGCGTCTTACGGACATTCAAGTCCCCTATAAATAAGTCGAAGACACTGCCCGCAGGCAGCGGGGCGAGTGTAAAAGCTGAAAATGACGATTCATCCGTGCTCAGGCATAGACTCTGACCACGGGAACGAGTTTAGAAAGCGCTGGGCAAAAAATCGTGCGATGGCCTCAGCCGCCGGACTTTTTCGCCTTGAAACCCTGTTTGGTCAGCTCGCCGATCAACAGCTCGACATGGTCGCCCTGGATCTCGATAACCCCGTCCTTCAGGGCGCCGCCGGTACCGCAGCGGCGCTTGAGCGTGGTCGCCAGCTCCTTGAGCTGGTCGGGCGGCAGCGGCACGCCGGTGACAGTGGTCACGGTCTTGCCGCCACGGCCTTTGCTTTCGCGGCGCACGCGGGCAATGCCATCGCCTTCGGGGATGATTTGCTGCTTGCAGGTGCAGGCGTCCACCGGCTGGCCACAGTCGGGGCAGTGCCGACCGGCGTCGGTGGAGTACACGAGACCGCCAAGGGCGGAAAAAGAAGAAGCTTTCTTGGCCACTTTTGTTCCTCGGTGCTGAGGACAAAAACTGGTCGTGCCTTGGGGTTGAGGCCGACCGCGAAGCCCCACTCTGGCAGGGGCGGCGCTACTGCTGCAAGAATTGCGGCAGCCCGAAAAGGGCGCGCAGTGTAACGATAAAAACGCCGGTTGTGTAGGAGCGGGTTTACCCGCGAACAAGGGCAAAGCCCTTGCCCTGCGAAACGGGTGTCTAGGCCGGTATTTCGCGGGCAAACCCGAGCCTACAAAGTGGCCTTGTAGCGCTGCAACGCCGCCAACGAGTCCGGGCAATAAGGCTTGCTCAGGCTTTCCTGCTCAGCCTGTTCAAGACCGATGAAGCGCGCCTCGATCACCTCTTCCGGCTGCAACCGCAACGGTGCATCCGACACCGCCGAATACACCGCACACCACAAGCGGTTATCCGGCTGGTCGAAGTAGAACCGCTCGTGAAAGCGCAGCTCGGCGCCCTCGACGCCCAGCTCTTCGGCCAGCTCGCGCGCGGCCGACTCGGCATACGCTTCCCCGGCCGTGACCATGCCGCCCGCCGCCACATCCCAATACCCGGGGTACAGCGCCTTGCTCAGGGTACGCCGGTGTACACACAATTCACCGGCACTGTTGAACAGCAGAATGAACGTGCAGCGACCGATCAGGCCACGCTCGCGCAACTCGGCACGGGGCAAGGCGCCCAGTACCTGGTCGGTTTCGTCCACCCAGGTGACCAGCTCGCGGTCGGAAGCCGCCCGATGGGCGGCCTCGGTTGGGCTGATAGCCATCATCAACCCTGCGACAGCAGCTGACGCAGATCGATAACCGCAGCGTTGGCCCGGGAAATATAGTTGGCCATGACCAACGAGTGGTTGGCCCACATGCCGAAGCCACTGCCGTTGAGCACCATTGGGCTCCACAGCGGCTCTTGCGAGGCCTCCAGCTCACGGATGATCTGACGCACGCTGACGGTGGCATTCTTCTTCGCCAGCACGTCGGCGAAGTCCACCTCGATGGCTCGCAGCAGGTGCGACAGCGCCCAGGCTTGGCCACGGGCTTCATAGAACACGTTGTCGATCTGCAGCCATGGGGTTTCCACCAGCTCCTCATCCACCTGCGGCGCCTGGCCGGCAACGACCGACTCGGTCTTCAGCGTGGTGTTGAGCTTGACCCGGCCAACGCTGGCCGACAGGCGCTGCGACAGCGAGCCCAGGCGGGTGGCCACGTCACCCAGCCAGTTGTTCAGGTTGTCGGCGCGGGTATAGAAGATAGCGCCCTTGTCCCCGGCAGCCAGACGGGTCTGGTAGCGGGTCAGCGACTTGATGCCCTCTTCGAACTCCGACTCGCTCGATGGCAGGATCCAGCTCTTGTTGTCGAAGTTGAAGCGTGGCTCGGCCTTGGCCAGGTCGGCGTCTTCGGTGGACTGCGACTGCGAACGGGCGAAGTCTTTACGCAGGGCACGGGACAGGTCACGGACCTGGACCAGCACGCCATATTCCCAGCTTGGCATGTTGTCCATCCACAGCCCTGGCGGGAAGCGGTCGTTGGAAATGTACCCGCCCGGCTTGTTCAGCAAGGTGCCGGCCACGGACTTGAGGGTTTCGATGGTGGTATAGCCCACCACCATCTGCTGGCCAGCACGTTCGGCTGCGGCCTGGGCGTTTTGCTGCACCGGGAACAGAGCAGGCTCCTGGCTCCAGTACCAGCCCAGGCCGATACACACCAGCAGGTACAACCCGATCAGGGTCCCCAGGGCACGGCTCCAAAGGCCGCCAAGGTAGCTACGGGCGGCAGCGCCGCGCCCGTCGACACGCTCACGGGGCTCGGCTTTGGCCTCGCGGTTTTTCCAGTCCAGCATGGCTTTGTCCTTAATCAGTCACGACGGTTCAGGGGCTTTGACCACAGGCCTGCGCTAGCGTGCCACGGGAAGCCCGAATGGCTGCACTATAAAGCAGACACCACCGTACGCATAAGCGACCATTCAGTCAGCAACTGAATATTCGTTCTGCCCGCTTTGTTGACGCAGGGCACTCACGCACGTGAAAAGAGCTGCTAGCATAGAGCCATCATTGCCCCTGCACATCCCAACCTATAAGTAGCCAGGACATGAGCCAAGCAGTCGAGCCGAGCCCGCAGTGCCCCGTCCAACAGCTGACGCGTAACGGCCTGCGCAAGGACGACCCGCTCGACCCGCTGCTGCTGCCGGTGCGCAAACCGGTGTACATCCTGCTGCAGGACCACGAGCGTGCCCAGCGCCTGGCCCAGCAACTGGAATTCTTTGGCCTGGTGGTGCAAGCGTTGCCCAGCACAGCGGCGTTTCTCGCCTCGATCAGCGAGTACCCGCCTTCGGCCATCATCATGGATGTCGACTTCACCGGCGCCGGCCTGGGCTTGCTGCTGGCCGCCCAAGTGCAGCAGGGCCTGGCACGCGCCATTCCGTTGCTGTTCTTCAGCCATCACGAAGCCGACACCCCGACCCGCCTTGCCGCAGTACGCGCCGGTGGTCAGGACTTTCTCACCGGCAGCCTGGAAGCTTCCAGCTTGCTGGAAAAGGTCGAACTGCTGACCAACACCGCCCCGCACGACCCGTTGCGCGTGCTGATCATCGACGACTCGCGCACCCAGGCCCTGTACACCGAGCGTGTACTGGCCGGCGCCGGCATGCTCACCCGCAGCCTGACCGACCCGATCCGCACGATGGCAGAGCTTGCCGACTTCCAGCCCGACCTGATCATCCTCGACCTGTACATGCCGGCTTGCACCGGCCCGGAGCTGGCCAAGGTAATCCGCCACAGTGACCGCTATGTGAGCGTGCCGATCATCTACCTGTCTGCCGAGGACGACCTGGACAAGCAACTGGATGCCATGAGCGAAGGCGGTGATGACTTTTTGACCAAGCCGTTTCGCTCACGCCACCTGATCACTACCGTGCGCAACCGCGCCGCCCGCGCCCGCCATTTGAAGGCACGCATGGTCCGCGACAGCCTGACCGGGCTGTACAACCACACCCATATCCTGCAGCTGCTTGAAGACTGCAGCTTCCGCGCCCGCCGTGAGCAGCAGCCGTTGAGCTTTGCCATGCTCGACATCGACCACTTCAAGAAGATCAACGACCGCCACGGCCACCCCATGGGCGACCGAGTGATCAAGAGCCTTGCCCTATTCCTCAAGCAGCGCTTGCGCAAGACCGACTTCATTGGCCGCTACGGTGGCGAAGAGTTTGCCATCGTCATGCCCAATACCGCGCTGGACGCCGCACACAAGGTGCTGGACGAAATTCGCCGGCGCTTTGCCGAAATTCTCTACCCGGCGCAGCCGCGCGATTTGCAGTGCACCTTCAGTGCAGGGGTGGTGCAACTGGACGAGGGGTTGGATGCACTGACCATGGCCAGTGCAGCGGACGAGGCGCTGTACCGGGCCAAGCATGCGGGGCGTAATTGCGTCGTTCGTGTAGAGCCCTGAGATTCGCACTCACTGTGCCAGCCACACCAATAGAGGCACTGTGCCACTTTTTTCTGACACCAAGCCCCTGGCGTCATCACCCCGTCACAAAATCGCAATAACTTCAGGCGCCTACCTCTCACCTGCGCAGGAAATTCGCGGCTATGCGCCTGAAGTGGCTGACCAATTTCAACACCCTGTTGCTGGTGACCGTGTGTATCGCCTTGGGCGCCACCCTGTGGTGGTCGCAGCGCGCCCTCGAGCGCCCCTACCAGCTGATGGAGCGCTATCTGGGCCTGTCTCAGCAGTTCCAGAACCAGACGGCGCGCAATATCCAGGCCTACCTGGGCAGCGGCGATGCCCTGCGTCAGGCCGCCGCCATGGAGGCGACCCAGCAGTTGCAGGCCGCACTGACGGACTGGCCCGTAGAGCTGGCCGAGAAGTTGCGCCCCAGCCTGGATAGCCTGCAGGCCTTCACCGCCAACGAACTGCTGGCCGCCGGTAAGCTGGCCGGTGACCCACAAGCCCTGCTGCTGCAAGCCGAGCGGGAGCTGGGGGCGAACTTCGAGCAAATGGCCAGCTATGCCCGCGACAGTGGCAACGCCGAGGCCAATCGCTACTTGCTGCCCTTGCTCGACGCCACCCTGCACCTGGGGCGGCTGTCATTGGCTCGCGACAAGCTGGTCAGCAGCGGCCGCCCGGAGCTGGCCGATGAGGTGGAGCGCGAGCTGCAACTGATCCGCGCCCAGGCCCAGACGGTCGACGGCCTGCCACTGCTCGGCGTAACCCGCACGGCCGAATCCGGAGCCGACGACTTCGCTGCGATGATGGGCCTGGAATCCCAGAGCAGCGCCCAGCAGGAAGACATTGCCGTGGGCCTTAAGCGTGAATTGCAAAGCCTGCTCAACCGCTACCCGGCCGAACTGCAACGCACCCGCGAACAGATCGAGCGCCGCGTCGCGCTGGCCACCACCACCGGCCAGCACCTGGAAGCCGTACAACAGGCCATCGCCGCGCTGGAACCCGAAGTGCGCGGCCAGCATGCGAAAATCGCTGCCGAGGTGCGCATTATCCAAGGCCTCATGATCGGCCTGATCCTGCTGATCGCCCTACTGATCGACACGCTGCAACGGCGCCTGGCAGGTACCCTGACCGGACTGGCCCCGGCCCTGTCACGCTGGGCCGAGGGCGACTTCGCCCAAGCCATCGCCCTGGGCAAGACCAACCGCGAACTGCACGACATCCAGGAGTCGCTCAACCGCCTGCGTCAGTACCTGGTGGAGCTGGTCGGCACCATCCGCCATAACGCCGAGCAGGTGGCCGGCAGCAGCCACGCCCTGGCCGGCATGAGCGCTGCGCTGCACGGCGGCGCCGAGCGACAGGCCGGCGATACCGGGCAGATCCGCGATGCCTTGGGCGAGCTGGAAGCGACCATTCAACAAGTGGCTGGTGATGCCAGCGCAGCCGCCGAGGCCAGCCGCGATGCCGGGCGTGCGGTGGAACAAGGCCAGGCGGTAATCGGCCAAAGCCTGTCGGGCTTGCGTGAGCTGGTCGATGAAGTGCAAGGCAACGCCCGCATGATCGAACAATTGGCGGAAGAGTCGGCCACCATTGGCGGGGTACTGACGGTGATCCGCGCGATTGCCGAGCAGACCAACCTGCTGGCACTGAATGCCGCGATCGAAGCGGCCCGTGCCGGCGAGATGGGCCGTGGCTTTGCCGTGGTCGCCGATGAGGTACGCTCGCTGGCCCAGCGCACCACGGGGGCTACGGGCGAGATCCAGGCGTTGATCGACCGCTTGCAGCAGGCCGCCAGAAGTTCGGTGGCGGGGATGCGCGCGCAACTGGAACATGCCGAGGCCACGGCCAACCAAGCCCAGGCGGCGGATGGGGCACTGGATGAGATTGTCTGTGCCATTCGTACCATTGCCGATACGGCGGTGCGGATTGCCGATGTCACGGCGCAGCAGAGTGGCGCGGTGAGCGAGATTCGTGACCACAGCGAGCGGATTCACGCGTTGGGTGAAGACAACCTGCAGCGCATTGGCGAGGGGCGTGAACAGGGCGAACAGCTGCTGAGCCTGGGCGGTGAGCTGAACCGGGCCGTGCGAGCGTTCAGGGTCTGAGTCAGCGGGGTGGTCGCCAGGACAGGTGTAGCAGTTGGGTGGTGTTTGACGGGACAAGTGCTGCGCCTGGGAGATTGAGCGCGCGCGCGGCGCTTCGCGGGTAAACCCGCTCCTACGTTTGTTTCGGGCCAATTATTCCTGCGCATCCGTTATCATGCCGAGCACGTTCCACCTCGCGAGTCCGCCATGCGTCGCCTGTTTCTCATGCTGTTCCTGCTGCTGGCCAGCCCTGCCTTCGCCGCAGGCCTGCTCGACAACCGCCCAAGCGCCACCCTTGGCGCCGCTTCGCTGGCCAACAACGCCGACTTTCTGCCGGTACACGAGGCCTTCAAGCTCAACCTGGTCCAGGCCGATGCGCAAACCATCAAGCTGCGCTTCGTCGCCACCGATGGCTACTACCTCTACCGCCACCGCTTCCAGTTCCACACGGAACCGGCCGACATCACCCTGGGCACGCCGAACATCCCCAAGGGTGAGGCCAAGCACGATGAATTCTTCGGCGACGTCGAGGTGTACCACGGCGTGCTCGATATCGAGTTGCCACGCAAAGACCCACGCGCCTTCACCCTGCTGGTGGGCTACCAGGGTTGCGCCGACAAGGGCCTGTGCTACCCGCCGGAAACCGCACGCCTGAGTATCGATGGCGAGGGCGTTGCAAACACGCCAGCCACCCGCGAACACGGCTGGAACTGGAAGTCGCTGCTGCTGTTCTTCCTCGCTGGGGTCGGCCTGACCTTCACCCCCTGCGTCCTGCCAATGTTACCGATCCTTTCCGGTGTGGTGCTGCGCGGCCAGGTTGGTGGCGTGCGCGGCCTGGCGCTGTCGCTGGCCTACGTGCTGCCAATGGCCGCCAGCTTCGCGGTGCTCGGCGCACTGATGGGCCTGTTCGGCGCAAGCCTGAACCTGCAGGCGCGCCTGCAGTCGGCCTGGGTGCTGGTACCTTTCGCGCTGTTTTTCGTGGTGTTCGCCCTGGCCATGTTCGGCCTCTTCGAACTGAGGCTGCCCCAGGCCCTGAGCAACCGCCTGAACAACGTCGCCAACCACACCCGCGGCGGCTCGCTGCTGGGTGCAGCAGTGCTCGGTGTACTCTCCAGCTTGCTGGTTTCTCCATGTGTCTCGGCCCCCCTGGCCGGTGCCTTGCTCTATATCAGCGCCAGCGGCGATGCCCTGGGTGGCGCGCTCAAGCTGTTCACCCTGGGTTTGGGTATGGGTGCGCCACTGCTGCTGGTGGCCACCGGTGGCGCGGCCTGGCTGCCCAAAAGCGGCCCATGGATGAACACGGTGAAAAACGCCATTGGCGTACTGCTGCTGGGGCTGGCCATCGGTTTGCTCAGCCGTGTACTGCCAGGCCCTGTGACCTTGCTGCTGGTCGGTTTCCTCGCCGCGGGTGTGGCACTGTTCCTCGGCGCGCTGGAATTCGTCGTCAAGACGGCGGCCCAGCGCCTGGCGCAACTGCTCGGCCTGGCCTTGCTGGTGTACGCGCTGGCTTGCTGGTACGGCGCACTCACTGGCCAGGGCGACCCACTGCGCCCACTGCCGGGTGCATCACTGACCGCCAGCGGCAGCCTCCCGACAGCAAAAGCCGATGCCTGGCAGACCATCAGCACACCTGATGCTCTGGACGCAGCCCTGGCACAGGCCCAGGCCGCCGGCCAGCCAGTGCTGCTGGACTGGTACGCCGACTGGTGCATCAGCTGCAAGGTGATCGAGCATGAGGTGCTCAATGCACCGCAAGTGCAAACACAGCTGGCCGGCTTCAAACTGCTACGTTTCGACATCACCGACAGTAATGCCGAGCAACGCACGCTGCTCGACCGCTACCAGCTGTTCGGCCCCCCCGCCCTGCTGTTTTTTGCTGCGAACGGCAGCGAAATTACCGCTGATCGGGTGATTGGCGAGATAAATGCCGGTGAATTTGCGCAGATTCTGACGCGCGTGCGCGGCAAAGTCGGTCTATAACTTCCCGCGAGCCGGGAAAAATCCTGAAATGAGTGACCGGATTTAATTATTCGGTCACATACTTCGCGCGAACCTCGGACATCGTGCTGGCTATTGCCGGGAACTGGACACTTGCCGTTGCTTTACGGCACACTCGCCGCGCTGTGTCGAATTGCCCTACAAATCCAAGGAATCCGCAGATGGCAACGCTACTGGTGCTCCACGGCCCCAACCTCAACCTGCTCGGTACTCGCGAGCCAGGCCACTACGGCGCCGTGACCCTGGCTCAGATCAACCAGGACCTGGAGCAACGCGCCCGCGCCGCAGGCCACCATCTGCAGTACCTGCAGAGCAATGCCGAATACGAACTGATCGACCGCATTCACGCCGCACGCAACGAGGGTGTGGACTTCATCCTGATCAATCCGGCTGCTTTCACCCACACAAGCGTCGCATTACGTGACGCATTGCTTGCGGTGAGCATCCCATTCATCGAAGTGCACCTGTCCAACGTGCACAAACGCGAACCGTTCCGTCACCACTCCTACTTTTCCGATGTTGCCGTAGGGGTGATCTGCGGTCTGGGCGCCAGCGGTTATCGCCTGGCCCTGGAGTCCGCGCTGGAACAACTGGCTGCCAACGCACAGCCCAAATGATGAAAACCCTGGCCTAAGTGGGCCGGGGTTCGAGAGAAACGTTTCAGATACGTTTTTTTGTATTTCGCCCCCTGACCGAACCTTTGGGAGTTGATGATTAATGGATATCCGTAAAGTCAAGAAACTGATCGAGCTGCTGGAAGAGTCTGGCATCGACGAACTGGAGATCAAGGAAGGCGAAGAGTCGGTCCGTATCAGCCGTCACAGCAAGACCCCAGCTGCCCAGCAGTTCTACGCACCGGCGCCTATGGCCGCCGCCCCTGCCGCTGCGCCGGTTGCCGCTGCTGCGCCAGCCGCCGAAGCCACTGCTGCCGCCCCGGCCCTGAAAGGCACCGTGATCCGTTCGCCAATGGTAGGTACCTTCTACCGCAAGCCTTCGCCGACCTCGCCTAACTTCGCTGAAGTTGGCCAGTCCGTGAAGAAAGGCGACACTCTGTGCATCGTCGAAGCCATGAAGATGATGAACCACATCGAAGCCGATGTTGGCGGTGTCATCGACGCCATCCTGGTAGAAGACGGCCAGCCGGTTGAGTTCGACCAGCCGCTGTTCACCATCGTTTGAATCGCGGAGAGCCAACGATGTCTGGGAAGCTCGAAAAAGTCCTGATCGCCAACCGCGGGGAAATTGCCCTGCGGATCCTGCGTGCCTGCAAAGAGCTGGGCATCAAGACCGTCGCCGTGCACTCCACTGCCGACCGTGAACTGATGCACCTGGGCCTGGCAGACGAGTCGGTCTGCATCGGCCCTGCATCGTCGAAGGATTCCTACCTGCACATCCCGGCGATCATCGCTGCCGCCGAAGTGACTGGCGCCACCGCGATTCACCCGGGTTACGGCTTCTTGGCTGAAAACGCCGATTTCGCCGAGCAGGTGGAAAAATCCGGTTTCGCCTTCATCGGCCCGAAAGCCGACACCATTCGCCTGATGGGCGACAAGGTTTCGGCCAAGGACGCGATGATCAAGTCGGGCGTGCCGACCGTACCGGGCTCCGATGGCCCACTGCCGGAAGACGAAGAAGTCGCCCTGGCGATTGCCCGTGACGTCGGCTACCCGGTGATCATCAAGGCCGCCGGTGGCGGTGGTGGTCGCGGCATGCGCGTGGTGCACAAGGAAGAGGACCTGATTTCCTCGGCCAAGCTCACCCGTACCGAAGCCGGTGCTGCCTTCGGCAACCCGATGGTTTACCTGGAGAAGTTCCTGACCAACCCACGTCACGTGGAAGTGCAGGTACTGTCCGACGGCCAGGGCAACGCCATTCACCTGGGCGACCGTGACTGCTCGCTGCAGCGCCGTCACCAGAAGGTCCTGGAAGAAGCACCAGCCCCGGGCATCGATGAGAAAGCCCGCCAGGAAGTGTTCAAGCGCTGCGTCGATGCGTGCATCGAGATCGGCTACCGTGGTGCGGGTACTTTCGAGTTCCTGTACGAAAACGGCCGCTTCTACTTCATCGAGATGAACACCCGCGTGCAGGTTGAGCACCCGGTGTCGGAGATGGTCACTGGCATCGACATCGTCAAGGAGATGCTGAGCATCGCCGCTGGCAACAAGCTGTCGTTCCGCCAGGAAGACGTGGTGATCCGTGGCCACTCGCTGGAGTGCCGGATCAACGCCGAAGACCCGAAGAAGTTCATCCCGAGCCCAGGCAAGGTGAAGCACTTCCACGCCCCGGGCGGCAACGGCGTACGCGTCGATTCGCACCTGTACAGCGGTTATTCGGTTCCGCCGAACTACGACTCGCTGATCGGCAAGCTGATCACCTACGGCAAGGACCGCGACGAAGCCATGGCGCGCATGCGCAATGCCCTGGACGAGATCGTCGTCGACGGCATCAAGACCAACATCCCGCTGCACCGCGACCTGGTGCGTGATGAAGGCTTCTGCAAAGGCGGCGTCAACATTCACTACCTCGAGCACAAACTGGCCAACCAGGAGTGATCGTGTAGTGTGATGTACCAGAACCCCGGCCCTGTGCCGGGGTTTTTTATTGCTTGCCTGAAGCTGGGGCCGCGTTGCGGCCCTATCGCGACACAAGGCCGCTCCCACAGGTTGCGCGCATGCCTCAGGACCGACGCCGTCCTTGTGGGCACCCCGGCTCTGTGCCAGGTTGTTTTATTGCCTGCCTGAAGCTGGGGCCGCGTTGCGGCCCTATCGCGACACAAGGCCGCTCCCACAGGTTGCGCGCATGCCTCAGGACTGACGCCGTCCTTGTGGGAGCGGCCTTGCGTCGCGAAAGGGGCGCAGCGCGCCCCAAGGGCTCTACCCCTTCATCCGCGGCATGTCGATGCGATGCTCATGCACTCGCCGATAAAGCGTCGCCCGCGAAATACCCAAAGCCCGCGCCGCATCAGCCGGCTTCCAGCGATGGCGAATCAGCGCATCCAGCAACAACTGCCGTGCCGGGCACGACACCCCGCTTTCAGCCGAGCCAACCGCTTCACCGCGCACCTCCTGCGGTAGATCCTGAAGCCGCACCTGCCCGCCTTCACTCACCGCACAGGCATACCGCAACACCTGCCGTAGCTGACGCAAATTGCCCGGCCAGCGATAAACCAGCAGCGCCTGCAGCGCGTCATCCGCCAACACCACCTCCACCCCGCAGGCCGCAGCCTCTTCGGCCAGCAACTGGTGAATCAGCCCCAGCCGGTCATCACGCTCACGCAAGGGGGGTAGCTCAAAGCGGGCATTGGCCAGGCGGAAGTACAAGTCTTCACGAAATCGCCCGTCCTCCACCATCGCCGCCAGGTCGCGATGGGTGGCACAGATCACCTGAATATCCACCCGCTCCCGCCGCGCCGCACCCAGCGGCGCTACCTCGCCCTCCGCCAGCACCCGCAGCAGGCGGGTTTGCAGGTTCAGCGGCATGTCCCCGATCTCGTCGAGGAACAGCGTGCCGCCATCGGCCTGCTGCAACAGCCCTTGCATGCCTTTGCTGGAAGCCCCGGTGAAGGCCCCGGCCACATAGCCGAACAACTCGCTCTCGATCAGGGTTTCCGGAATGGCCGCGCAGTTCAGGGTAACGAACGGGCCATCACAGCGCTGGCTTTGCTGGTGCAGCTGGCGGGCGAATACCTCCTTGCCGGCTCCGGTCTCACCCAGTACCAGCACCGCCAGGTTGCAGTCCTTGACCCGCGTGGCCAACCGCAGGTGTTGCTCGATACGGGTGTCCTGGGCCTGGCGCAAAGGCTGCGCACGCTGGCGTTGCTGCGGTGCGCTGACCCGGCCATACAAACCGCCCAGACCAGGCAGGCGCTGAGCGGACGACGCGCTCACCCGGCGCAGTTGGTCGATGTCGAACAGTTCGCCAATATGCTCAGGCAAGCGCCCCAGGCGCTCCACCAACCGTTGCCGCGCCAGGCTGTTGATTGCCTGCAAGCGGCCATCGGCATCCCAGGCCAGCAGGTAATCGGGTTGGCTCTCCACATAGCCCGGCGTGCCATGCGCGCGCATCACCCAGTGGCCCTGGGCGCTGTGCATAAAGAAAGCGTTTTCGATTTCGCGGGCGGTCTGCTCGACCAACTGGCGGATCAGGTGCTGGCTGCGCCGATCATCCGGCGACTGCAAGGCCGACACATCGACCACGCCCAACAACTCGCCCAACGGGTCGAACACCGGCGCCGCTGTGCAGGTCAGGCCGATGAAGGCGGCGCGAAAGTGATCGCGCTTGTGCACCGTGACCGGGGCCTTGCTGGTCAGCACCGCCGCCACACCGCATGTGCCCTCCTCGCCCTCCGACCAGCAGGTCCCCAGATACAGCCCGGCCTTGCGACAGTCGTTGCGGATGGCCGACTCGACCCGGTAATCGATGGTGCGCCCCTGGGCATCGGTAAGCAGCACGCAGTAGTCAGCGCCGCGCACCCGTTCGTGCAAGCGCGCCACGGCATCGCTGGCGATGCGCAGGAACAGCTCGGCGCGTTCGCGGCATTCGTTGAGCAGGCTTTGGGAAAGGATACGCGGCCCCTGCTGGGAACCGGGGTCGAGGCGGTACACATCCATGGAGCGACGCCATGAATCGAGGATCAGCGGTGGTACCGGCGCCTGCGGCAGGCGGTCGGCATTCTTCAACACCCTGCTGACGCAGTCCACATGGGCTCGGGAGTTCGCGGCAAGCATTCAGGCCCTCCGGTTCTCATTACTGTTTTTATCGTTGTCCGGCCATTAAGCGCCTCTGGGCATGCCCCGACAAGCACTGTGTGATTACCGGCTGGCTTGAGACGCAGCGTCTCAGCGTCTCGGCAACGCTGGCCCGGCGCTGGCACCCGGCGTCTCGCCGCCACACCCGTGAAGACCTGCCCGAACACGACCAGAGCCCTCTAGCCCGGGCACTTCAGCCATCGCGAAGAAAGCTGGCACCCCGCTTGCTCCTGCCCTTGCAAACAAAAATACGAGGTGCGCCATGCCGCTACCCGCCCCGATTGTCGGGATCATTGCCAACCCTGCCTCTGGCCGCGACCTGCGCCGCCTGACCGCCAATGCCGGGCTCTATTCGAGCACCGACAAGGCCTCGGCTATCCAGCGCCTGCTGGCCGCTTTCGGCGCCACCGGCATTGGCCAGGTGTTGTTGCCCAGCGACATGACCGGCATCGCTGCCGCAGTGCTCAAGGCCAGCCAGGGCCCGGGGGCCCGTGACCAGCACTGGCCGGCCATCGAGATCCTCGACCTGCCACTGAGCCAGACCGTGGCCGATACCCGCCTGGCTACCCGGCGCATGGTCGAGCGCGGCGTGGCGATGATCGCCGTGTTGGGCGGTGATGGCACCCACAAGGCGGTCGCCGCCGAGGCCGGTGACGTGCCGCTGCTGACCCTGTCCACCGGCACCAACAACGCCTTCCCCGAACTTCGTGAAGCCACCAGCGCGGGCCTGGCCGGTGGCCTGCTTGCCAGTGGCCGGGTACCGGCCAGCATCGGCTTGCGCCGCAACAAACGCTTACTGGTGAACGTGCCTGAACAACAGCTGGCCGAATGGGCCTTGGTCGAGGTGGCCGTGTCGCCGCAGCGCTTCATCGGTGCCCGTGCGCTCAGCCGCAGCGAGGACCTCTGCGAAGTCTTCGCCTGCTTCGCCGAACCCCACGCCATCGGCCTGTCGGCCCTGTGCGGTCTGTGGTGCCCGGTGTCACGGCAAGACCCGCACGGCGCCTGGGTACGCCTGGCCCCCGACGCCGAACAGGCGCTGTTGGCGCCGTTGGCGCCCGGCCTGCTGCAAGCCTGCGGCATCACGGCCTGCGGTCCGCTGACACCCGGCGTCGCCCAGCGCCTGAGCCTCGCCAGCGGCACCCTGGCCCTGGACGGCGAACGCGAAATCGAATTTGCCGAGCATGACACCCCCACCATCACCCTCGACCACCAAGGCCCACTCAGTGTGGACGTCGAGGCCGTGCTGGCGCATGCCGCCCGCCACCACCTGCTGGCCGTCCCGCGCGGCCACCGGTTGCACCCTGCAAACCCGTGTTGAGACAACCCCGGAGAACAACAAGATGTCCAATCAACTCAGTACTGATCAACTGCTGCATGCCTATGAAGTCATGCGGACCATCCGCGCCTTCGAAGAACGCCTGCATGTGGAGTTCGCCACCGGCGAAATTCCCGGCTTCGTCCACCTGTATGCCGGCGAAGAAGCCTCTGCAGCCGGGGTCATGGCCCACCTGCGCGACAGCGACTGCATCGCCTCGACCCACCGCGGCCATGGCCACTGCATCGCCAAAGGCGTGGACGTGTACGGCATGATGGCCGAGATCTACGGCAAGAAAACCGGCGTGTGCGGCGGCAAGGGCGGCTCGATGCACATTGCCGACCTGGAAAAAGGCATGCTCGGTGCCAACGGTATCGTCGGCGCCGGCGCACCACTGGTGGCCGGGGCGGCGCTGGCGGCCAAGCTCAAGGGCCGCGATGACGTGTCGGTAGCCTTCTTCGGCGATGGGGCATCCAACGAGGGCGCCGTGTTCGAGGCCATGAACATGGCGTCGATCATGAACCTGCCCTGCATCTTCGTGGCCGAGAACAACGGCTACGCCGAGGCCACTGCCTCCAACTGGTCCGTAGCCTGCGACCACATTGCCGACCGCGCTGCCGGCTTCGGCATGCCAGGCGTCACCATCGACGGCTTTGACTTCTTTGCCGTCTACGAGGCCGCCGGCGCTGCCATCGAGCGCGCCCGCTCCGGGCAAGGGCCGTCGCTGATCGAGGTCAAACTCAGCCGTTACTACGGCCATTTCGAAGGCGATGCGCAAACCTACCGCGCCCCTGATGAAGTGAAGAACCTGCGCGAATCCCGCGACTGCCTCATGCAATTTCGCAACAAGACCACCCGCGCCGGCCTGCTCACGGCCGAGCAACTGGACGCCATCGACGCCCGCGTCGAGGACCTGATCGAAGACGCCGTACGCCGCGCCAAATCCGATCCCAAGCCACAGCCCGCCGACCTGCTCACCGACGTCTACGTCGCCTACCCCTGAGCCGCGGATTACAAGAACAACAGGAGAACCACCATGGCAAGAAAGATCAGCTACCAGCAGGCCATCAACGAAGCCCTGGCCCAGGAAATGCGTCGCGACAGCACAGTGTTCATCATTGGCGAAGACGTCGCCGGCGGTGCCGGTGCGCCCGGCGAGGATGACGCCTGGGGTGGCGTGTTGGGCGTGACCAAAGGCCTGTATCACCAATTCCCCGGCCGCGTGCTTGACGCGCCGCTGTCGGAAATCGGCTACGTCGGCGCGGCCGTCGGTGCCGCCACCCAGGGCCTGCGCCCGGTGTGCGAACTGATGTTCGTCGACTTCGCTGGCTGCTGCCTGGACCAGATCCTCAACCAGGCCGCCAAGTTCCGCTACATGTTCGGCGGCAAGGCCGTGACCCCGCTGGTGATGCGCACCATGTATGGCGCCGGCCTGCGTGCGGCAGCCCAGCACTCGCAAATGCTCACTTCGCTATGGACGCACATCCCCGGCCTGAAGGTGGTGTGCCCATCCTCGCCTTACGATGCCAAGGGCCTGTTGATCCAGGCGATCCGCGACAACGACCCGGTGATCTTCTGCGAACACAAACTGCTGTACAGCATGCAGGGCGAGGTGCCGGAAGAGGTGTACACCGTACCGTTCGGCGAAGCCAACTTCTTGCGCGATGGCGACGACGTGACCCTCGTTACCTACGGGCGCATGGTGCATGTGGCGCTGGAGGCGGCCAACAACCTGGCCCGCCAGGGCATCGACTGCGAGGTACTGGACTTGCGCACTACCAGCCCGCTGGACGAGGACAGCATTCTGGAAAGTGTGGAGAAGACTGGTCGCCTGGTGGTGATCGATGAAGCCAACCCGCGCTGCTCGATGGCTACCGACATCAGCGCGCTGGTGGCACAGAAGGCTTTTGCCGCACTCAAGGGGCCGATCGAAATGGTCACCGCGCCACATACCCCGGTGCCGTTCTCCGACGCCCTGGAAGACCTGTACATCCCTGACGCGGCGAAGATCGAAGCCGCCGTGCGCAAGGTAATCGAAGCCGCAAGGAGTGCCGCATGAGCCAGATCCATACCCTGACCATGCCCAAGTGGGGCCTGTCGATGACCGAGGGCCGGGTGGACACCTGGCTCAAGCAGGAAGGTGACGAAATCAGCAAGGGCGACGAAGTGCTGGACGTCGAGACCGACAAGATCAGCAGCAGCGTCGAAGCGCCGTTCAGCGGCGTGCTGCGCCGCCAGGTGGCCAAGCCGGATGAAACCCTGCCCGTCGGCGCGCTGCTGGCGGTGGTCGTCGAAGGCGAAGCAGAAGAGGCCGAGATCGATGCCGTGGTACAGCGCTTCCAGGCCGAGTTCGTCGCCGAAGGCGGCGCCGACCAGAGCCAGGGGCCGGCCCCTCAGAAGGCGGAAGTAGGCGGGCGCCTGCTGCGCTGGTTCGAGCTGGGTGAAGGCGGCACACCGCTGGTGCTGGTGCACGGGTTTGGCGGTGACCTCAACAACTGGCTGTTCAACCACCCGGCACTGGCTGCCGAGCGGCGGGTCATCGCCCTCGACCTGCCGGGCCACGGCGAGTCGGCCAAGGCCCTGCAGCGGGGCGACCTGGATGAGTTGAGCGAAACCGTGCTCGCCCTGCTCGACCACCTGGACATCGCCAAGGCCCACCTGGCCGGCCATTCCATGGGCGGTGCCGTCAGCCTCAACGTGGCACGCCTGGCCCCGCAGCGGGTGGCCAGCCTGAGCCTGGTGGCCAGCGCCGGTCTGGGCGAAGCGATCAACGGGCAGTACTTGCAAGGTTTCGTCACCGCGGCCAACCGCAATGCACTCAAACCGCAGATGGTGCAATTGTTTGCCGACCCGGCGCTGGTCACCCGGCAAATGCTGGAGGACATGCTCAAGTTCAAGCGCCTGGAAGGTGTGGACCAGGCCCTGCAGCAGCTGGCAAGGGCGCTCGCCGACGGCGACCGGCAGCGCCACGACTTGCGCGGGGTACTGGGCAATCACCCGGCACTGGTGGTGTGGGGTGGCAAGGATGCGATCATCCCGGCCAGCCATGCCGAGGGCCTGGAAGCCGAAGTACTGGTGCTGCCAGAGGCCGGCCACATGGTGCAGATGGAGGCGGCCGAACAGGTCAACCAGCAACTGCTCGCATTCCTGCGCAAGCACTAAGCCCTTTTCGTGAGCCTGGAGAACAACAATGAATGACCTGAGCCACACCCACATGCGCGCGGCCGTCTGGCATGGCCGCAACGATATTCGTGTCGAACAGGTACCTTTGCCGGCCGACCCAGCGCCGGGCTGGGTGCAGATCAAGGTGGATTGGTGCGGCATCTGCGGCTCCGACCTGCACGAGTATGTTGCCGGCCCGGTGTTCATCCCGGTAGAGGCCCCGCACCCGCTGACCGGCATTCAGGGCCAGTGCATCCTCGGCCACGAATTCTGCGGCCACATCGCCAAGCTTGGCGAAGGCGTGGAAGGCTATGCGGTAGGCGACCCGGTGGCGGCAGACGCGTGCCAGCATTGCGGCACCTGCTATTACTGCACCCATGGCCTGTACAACATCTGCGAACGCCTGGCGTTCACCGGCCTGATGAACAACGGTGCCTTCGCCGAGCTGGTCAACGTGCCCGCCAACCTGCTCTACCGGCTGCCGCAGGGCTTCCCTGCCGAAGCCGGGGCACTGATCGAACCGCTGGCGGTGGGTATGCACGCGGTGAAAAAGGCCGGCAGCCTGCTTGGGCAAACCGTTGTAGTGGTGGGGGCCGGCACCATCGGCCTTTGCACCATCATGTGTGCCAAAGCCGCGGGCGCAGCGCAGGTTATCGCCCTGGAAATGTCCTCAGCACGCAAAGCCAAGGCTAAAGAGGTAGGCGCCAACGTGGTGCTGGACCCCAGCCAGTGCGATGCCCTGGCAGAAATCCGCGCACTGACTGCAGGGCTGGGCGCCGATGTGAGTTTTGAGTGCATCGGCAACAAACATACGGCCAAGCTGGCCATCGACACCATCCGCAAGGCGGGCAAATGCGTGCTGGTAGGTATTTTCGAAGAGCCCAGCGAGTTCAACTTCTTCGAACTGGTGTCCACCGAGAAGCAGGTGCTGGGGGCGTTGGCGTACAACGGCGAGTTTGCTGACGTGATTGCCTTCATTGCTGATGGTCGGCTGGATATTCGCCCGCTGGTAACCGGCCGGATCGGATTGGAGCAGATTGTCGAGCTGGGCTTCGAGGAACTGGTGAACAACAAAGAGGAGAACGTGAAGATCATCGTTTCACCTGGTGTGCGCTGATTGCACCTTGAAGGTAACGTGGCACCTGTGGGAGCGGGCGGGCCCGCGAACTATTCAACACGGTGGAGGGCACCGGCTTCGCCGGTGTTCGCGGCTGAAGCCGCTCCTACAGGGTTCGCGCCGGATACAAGGCCTGTGCGCCGACACAGGGGCTCGCTGTCTCAGGATCCCATTCTGCGTCATACTCGGCAGACCTATTGCCCGGTCATCGCCATGCGTCCATTGCTCCCCATTACCCTGGTCCTGCTGCTCGCCGCCTGTGGCGATGGCGAATCGCTGCTCCCGCCGGACGCACGGCTGCCTGACGGTGGGCGTTACCGGGGGCAGGTGGTCGATGGCCTGCTGCAGGGTGAGGGCCGGATCGACTACCCCAATGGCAGCTGGTACGCCGGCAGCTTCAAGGACGGCCAGTGGCACGGCCAGGGCGAATGGCATGGCCAGAATGGCGAGGTCTACCGCGGCCAGTTCGCCGAGGGGCTGTTTCAGGGCCTGGGCGAGCTGACCACCCCGGGCAGCCACTATAGCGGCACCTTCCGCCACGGCCGCCGCGACGGCGAGGGCACCCTCAAGCAAGCCGACCAGACCTACCGCGGCCAGTTCAAGGACGACCTGTACGACGGCGCAGGCCAACTGGAGCTGGCCGACGGCAGTCGCTACCAAGGCCTGTTCGCCAAGGGCAAGCCCAACGGCGCCGGGGTGCGCAGCGATGCCAGCGGCAACCAGTTCAGCGGCCACTTCGTCAACGGCCAGCTACAAGGCGCCGGCACCTACGACAGCGTTGATGGCGAGCAGTACATCGGCGAGTTCAAGGACAACCGCCTGGAGGGCCGAGGCCGCTACGAAAATGCCGATGGCGACGTGTGGATCGGTGAATTCAAGGACGGCTCGCTGATCGGCGAAGGGGAGTTGCTGGGCAGCGATGGCAGCCACTACAAGGGCGAGTTCGCCGACTGGCGTCTGTCGGGCCAGGGCAGCCTGCAACTGGCCGACGGCAGCAAGTACATCGGCGGTTTCCTCAACGATGCCTACCATGGCCATGGGCGGCTGATTCTGCCCAGTGGCAAGGTCGAAAGCGGAACATGGGCCAACGGCGTGCGCGTGCGCGACCAGAACGGCAAGCTGCTGCCAGACCCACTGGACCTGGCGTTGCTCAACCAGGGCCGGCTGCTGGACGAGGCGCTGGCTCGGGTACCTCGCTCGGCGCCACCGATCCAGCTGTATAGCCTGGTAGTGGCCGGCGATGGCCAGCAAAGCGTATTCCTGCGCGAAGCCGACTACGTCAGCAACCTGCTAAAGGTGCGCTTTGGCGCCCGTGGCCAAGTGACCCTGGTCAACCACCGCGACCACATGGCCACACGCCCCATGGCCACCCGCGAAAACCTCTCCCGCGCTGCCGCCACCCTGGCAGAGCGCAGCGGTTCCGAAGACCTGGTGTTCATCTACCTCACCAGCCACGGCAGCCAGGACCACCAGCTGGTGCTCGACCAGCCCCGTCTGCAACTGGCCGACCTGGCCGCTGACGAGCTGGCCACTGCCTTGGCGCCGCTGAAGGATCGCGACAAGGTCATCGTCATCTCCGCCTGCTATTCAGGGGGCTATATCGCTCCGCTCAAAGACGAGCGCACGCTCATCATGACCGCTGCCCGGGCCGACCGCGTCTCCTTCGGTTGCTCGGAGGAAGCCGACTTCACCTACTTTGGCGATGCCCTGTTCGCTGAAGCGCTGAACCAGACCGACGACCTGAAACAGGCGTTTGAACTGGCACGTGCCAGCGTTGCCGAAAGAGAACAAAGGGAAGGCTTCGAGGCCTCCGAGCCGCAGCTGTGGGCACCGCCGGCCGTGCTTGAGCACTGGCATCACCTGCGCCAGCAACAAGCCGAAGAAGCATTGCGTAACGCCGCACAAGCCAACGTGAGGGAACAGGCAAAAATGCCCGGCACTCACTAGACTTGTGTGTAACAAGGGAGAGACATCATGTACTTGACGCCTCAGCATGTCCTGCTTGCCGGAGCCACCGGCCTGACCGGTGAACACCTGCTAGACCGCCTGCTCAACGAGCCCACCATCACCCGTGTCCTGGCGCCTACACGCCGGCCATTGGCCGAGCACCCGCACCTGGAAAACCCGGTGGGCGACCCGGCGGTATTCCTTCCGCAACTGGCCGGGCGGGTCGACATCGCGTACTGCTGCCTGGGCACCACACTGAAGCAGGCGGGTTCCGAATCGGCTTTCCGCGCAGTGGATCTGGACATGGTGGTCGCCTTCAGCAAGCGTGCCCGAGAAATGGGCGCACGGCATCTGCTGGTGGTCAGTGCAGTGGGCGCCGACCCTAAGTCGTCAATTTTCTATAACCGGGTCAAGGGCGAGATGGAAGAAGCGCTCAAGGCTCAGGACTGGCCACAGTTGACCATCGTGCGGCCCTCGTTCCTGCTGGGCGAGCGCCTGGAGCCACGGCTCACTGAACAGCTTGTTGCGCCATTTTCCAGGTTGATACCCGGGAAGTATCGGGGAATCGAGGCTTGTACCCTGGCGCGAGCACTGTGGCGGCTGGCGCTGGAGGAAGAAGACGGCGTGCGGGTTGTGGAGTCGGATGAGTTGCGCAGGTTGGGCAAGATCTAGGCTTCGCTTGTGCTGGCCTCTTCCCGGGCACGCCCGCTCCCACTGGTGAGTAGTCACCGGAAGATTACGGAGATCCTGTGGGAGAGGGCGTGCGCGCGAAGGGCCATCACAGGCCGCCGCTAGCCTGGAAGCCTATGCCGGCCGCTGTCAGCAAAGACAACGGCAGCAGCAGGGTATCGAGCAGCATGCTGCCGGGCAGATCCAGGCGCGGATACGCCGGAGCGTCCGCCCCGTAATGATCCCGTGGGCAACACCCGCCATTGATCACATACAAATCCAGCCGGGTACCGGCATACACCACCGGTGCGCCGGGCTTGTTGGCATCCAGCGTGCGCACCGTGGCGCAGCCACCCAGCATCACCAGCGCCAGCAACCCCGCCAGTGCTCGCTTCAATCATCCACCCCGAAGTGGTGCTCGCCCCAACGCGGCAACATGTCCTGGGGGATGTTCAGCAGGTTGAGGATACGCGCCACGACAAAGTCGACCAGGTCGTCGATGGTCTGCGGCTGGTGATAGAACCCCGGTGCCGCCGGCAGGATCACCGCGCCCATTTGCGACAGCTTGAGCATGTTTTCCAGGTGGATGGTGGAGAACGGCGCTTCGCGTGGCACCAGGATCAGCTGGCGACGCTCCTTGAGGGTAACGTCGGCAGCCCGCTCGATCAGGTTGTTGCAGGCGCCAGTGGCGATGGCCGACAAAGTGCCAGTGGAACAGGGGACCACCACCATTGCCGCCGGGGCGCCAGAACCCGAGGCTACCGGCGACATCCAGTCTTCCTTGCCATACACACGGATCTGCCCATCGGCCGCGCCGGTGTATTCCGTCAGGAAGGCCTGCATCGCCTGGGGCTTGGCCGGCAACACAACATCCGTCTCGGTAGCCATCACCAACTGTGCGGCCTTGGAGATCAGGAAGTGCACCTCGCGGTCTTCGCGTACCAGGCAATCGAGCAGGCGAAGACCATACTGGGCACCCGAGGCGCCCGTCATGGCCAGGGTGATGCGTTCCGGCCCGTTCACTTCAGCGCCTCGGCCAGCTTGCCGTGCAGGCCGCCGAAGCCGCCGTTGCTCATGATCACCACATGGGTGCCTGGGCGAGCCTGGCCTTTGATCCGCTCGATGATCGCTTCGAGGCTGTCGGCCACCACGCTGGGTACCTTGCACTGCGCAGCGGTGGCGGCCAGGTCCCAGCCGAGGTTGGCCGGCGCATACCAGATCACCTGGTCGGCGTCGTTGACGCTTTCTGGCAGGCCGTCACGATGGGCACCGAGTTTCATCGAGTTGGAGCGTGGCTCGATCACCGCGATCACAGGTGCCTCCCCCACCCGCTTGCGCAGGCCGTCGAGCGTGGTGGCAATGGCCGTCGGATGGTGGGCGAAGTCATCGTAGATGGTCACACCTTGTACTTCGGCAACCTTCTCCATGCGCCGCTTGACGCTCTTGAACGCACTCAGGCCGTCGATACCCATGGCCGGCACCACGCCTACATGACGCGCTGCTGCCAGGGTGGCCAA
Source organism: Pseudomonas sp. KCJK9058 (assembly GCF_046230975.1). Lineage (NCBI taxonomy): Bacteria > Pseudomonadati > Pseudomonadota > Gammaproteobacteria > Pseudomonadales > Pseudomonadaceae > Pseudomonas > Pseudomonas sp. KCJK9058. Next base: position 37,526 of record NZ_JBJJLR010000031.1, on the reverse strand, counting down.
GCCATTGGCGACGTTGTGCTGGCCGGTCAGCGCCCAGTCCACCACACCCTGCACTTCGCCCTCGAACAGGACTTCAAAGCGCGAGCCATCTGGGCTGAGCAGGCGGGCTTGCCACTGGCCGCCCTCCCCGGTGGTTTGCACAGGGGTCCAGCAGCCCATGCCGATCACACGCTCCAGCGCTTGCTCGGTGGTCGGGAGGATGACCAGGCCTTCGCTGGGGATAGTCCGCACCAGGTGGTGGAACTGCCGCTCGATCGAGGCCAGATCCGGGAAGATGTCAGCGTGATCGAACTCAAGGTTGTTGAGGATCGCGGTACGCGGGTGATAGTGGACGAACTTCGAGCGCTTGTCGAAGAAGGCGCTGTCGTACTCGTCGGCTTCCACCACAAAGAACGGCGTGTCGCCCAAGCGGGCCGACACCGAGAAGTTCTGCGGCACGCCACCAATCAGGAAGCCCGGGCTCATGCCGGCGTGCTCCAGCACCCAGGCCAGCATGCTGCTGGTGGTGGTCTTGCCGTGAGTACCGGCAACGGCCAGCACCCAGCGGCCTTGCAGCACGTGGTCGGCCAGCCACTGCGGGCCGGAGACGTAGGGCAGGCCCTTGTTCAGCACGTATTCAACCGCTGGGTTGCCGCGCGACATGGCGTTGCCGATGACCACCAGGTCTGGCGCCGGGTCCAGCTGGGCCGGGTCATAGCCTTGGGTCAGTTCGATACCCTGGGCTTCGAGCTGGGTGCTCATCGGGGGATACACGTTGGCGTCGGAGCCAGTGACGCGGTGGCCAAGTTCCTTGGCCAGCACCGCCAGCGAACCCATGAAAGTGCCGCAAATACCGAGAATGTGAATATGCATGGTCGACCTCGCAAAACATCGAGGCAGGGTAGCCCAGGGCGCGACAAATCGCACCCGCTGTTTCGCTCAGTCGCCCCTGGTAATGCCGTGTTTGCGCAGTTTTCGATACAAGGTATTGCGGCTGATGCCCAAGTGCTCGGCGACACGGGTGAGATGCCAGTGTTTTGCCTCCAGTACCTCCTTCAGCGCTTGCCGCTCCGCGTCGAGCAGAACCTCGGCCCCTCCAGATTCACCCACAATCTCAGCGGCACCGCCGGACCTGTGGGAGCGGGCTTGCCCGCGAACGAGGGCAACGCCCTCGCCCTCTATTGCCTGGTCGGACATCTTCGCGGGCTCGCCCGCCCCCGCGGGAGGTGGGCTGGCGCGGATGACTGCGGGGAGGTCCGTAAAGGTGATGCGGGCATCTTCGCAAAGCGCCACCAGGGTACGCAGCACATTGCGCATCTGCCGCACGTTCCCCGGCCAGTTAAATGCGAGCAGCGCCTGCCGCGCCCTGGGCTCGATGTCTATCCGTTGCCCCTGCGTCTCCTGGCGTAGCAGAAAGTCCAGCAACTGCGCCTTGTCACTGCGTTCGCGCACCGCCGGCAGCGCTACCTCCAGGCCATTGAGGCGGTAATACAGGTCCTCGCGGAAACTGCCCTGTTCAACCCGTTCCAGCAGGTCACGGTGCGTAGCGCTGACGATGCGCACGTCCACCGCCTGTGGCTCTCCCCCGATCGGCACCACCTGGCGCTCCTCCAGTACCCGCAGCAGTCGGGTTTGCAGGGCAAGCGGCATATCGCCGATCTCGTCCAGCAGCAAGGTGCCGCCGTCGGCCTGCAACAGCTTGCCGCGCATGCCCTCCTTGCGCGCGCCGGTAAAACTGCCGCCGCGGTACCCGAACAGCTCACTCTCGATCAGGCTTTCCGGGATAGACGCGCAGTTGATGGCGACAAACGGCTTGCCGCGCCGCTCACTGGCCTGATGCACAGCCTGGGCGAAGGCCTCCTTGCCACAGCCGGTCTCGCCGCGCAGCAGCAATGGCACATCGCGCTCGAACACCCGCACGCTGCGGCGGAAATCATTTTGCAACGCAGGGTCCAGCAGACAGACCAGCGGCTCCACTTCACCTGCGGGCCGCGGCTGGGCGGCCGGCACCGACCACACCGGCGCCCGGGCCTGCCCCCGCAGGCTGGCGAACACCTGGCGACCGTCCAGGGTGCGCAGCGGCCAGGCAGTACTGCCGCCGGGCGTGGCACGGCTGAACATTTCGTCATGGCTGCACGCGAAAAAGCACGTCAACGGTTTGCCCAGCACGCCGCCTCGTACCGTGCCCAGCAGGTTCAGTGCGCTTTGGTTGGCAGCGCAAATGCGCCCATCACCGTCGAACGCCAGCAAGCCTTCGCTGAACAGGCCGACCGACTCGGCTTGCAGGTGAAAACGCAATAACCATTGCTGCTCGAAATGGCGCAGGAAATAGCAGCTTTCGATCATCTTTGCCGACAGGTTGACCAACGCCATGGTGTGGAACTGGCTTTGCCGCGATACGTCGGGGCGCGCAGAGGACACGTCGAGTACCGCCAGCAGGTCGCCATGCGGGTCGAACACCGGGCTGGCCGAGCAGGTCAGCCCGGTGTGACGGCCACGGAAGTGCTCGTTCTGATGGATGGTCAGCGCCTGGCGCTCGACCAGGCAGGTGCCGATGCCATTGGTGCCCTCGCGCGCCTCGCTCCAGTCAGCGCCCAACCACAGCCCCGCACGCTCGAAGCTGCGCCGCTCGGTGGGGGCACTGACGCAATTGAGGATCACCCCACGGGCGTCGGTCAGCAGCACCGCGTGGCCTGCGCCGGAAAGCTGCTGGTGCAGGCTGTTCATCTCATGGTCGGCAATTTGCAGCACCTGATGCAGGCGCTCGCGGCTTTCCAGCAGGCGCCCATGCTCAAGCACCACCGGCGCTTCGACCACCGCCGGGTCGAGGTGGTAATCCTCCAGGCAGCGCAGCCAGGAGCGGGCGATGGACGGGTCACTGCCGCCCTCCCCGGCCCCACCATGGGCAACGCTATGCACCTGCCGGGCATGGCGCGTGAAGTGATTGCTCTGCATTGTTGTAATTCTCCGCAGATAGAGCGTCAGCCCAGCATCCTCCACCCGGGTAGGCTTTGCAATGCACACGCCTGTGATGTGTCGCAAACGGCACAAAATGTCACCCCAGGCGTACCGACACCGGTACAGCGGCCCTTGATCAGCCCCGTAAAAATGACTCAAGTCATTGATTTTCCTGGCGTGGCCAACACTGGCCCAACCCTTGCTCTATGCTTTCCAACTCCCTAAAAAGCACAATACCAAGGAGACACACCATGCGTTATGCACATCCCGGTACCGAAGGCGCGAAGGTTTCCTTCAAGAGCCGCTACGGCAACTACATCGGTGGTGAGTTCGTTACTCCGGTAAAGGGGCAGTACTTCGAAAATACCTCCCCGGTGAATGGCAAGCTGATCGCTGAATTCCCCCGCTCTACTGCCGAAGACATCGAGAAGGCCCTGGATGCCGCCCATGCTGCGGCCGACGCCTGGGGCCGCACTTCAGTGCAGGATCGTTCCAACGTGCTGCTGAAGATCGCCGACCGTATCGAGCAGAACCTCGAATTGCTGGCCATTACCGAAACCTGGGACAACGGCAAGCCGATCCGCGAAACCCTCAACGCCGACATTCCGCTGGCGGTCGACCACTTCCGCTATTTCGCTGGCTGCATCCGCGCCCAGGAAGGCGGCGCTGCCGAAATCAATGAAGGCACCGTGGCCTACCACATCCACGAGCCACTGGGCGTGGTCGGGCAGATCATCCCCTGGAACTTCCCGATCCTGATGGCTGCCTGGAAGCTTGCCCCGGCACTGGCCGCTGGTAACTGCGTGGTGCTCAAGCCTGCCGAACAGACGCCGCTGGGCATCACCGTGCTGCTCGAAGTCATTGGCGACCTGCTGCCACCTGGCGTGCTCAACGTAGTGCAAGGCTATGGCCGCGAAGCCGGTGAAGCCCTGGCCACCAGCAAACGCATCGCCAAGATCGCCTTCACCGGCTCTACCCCGGTCGGCTCGCACATCATGAAATGCGCCGCCGAGAACATCATCCCGTCCACCGTCGAACTGGGTGGCAAGTCGCCGAACGTGTACTTCGAAGACATCATGCAGGCCGAGCCAAGCTTCATCGAGAAGGCGGCAGAAGGCATGGTGCTGGCGTTCTTCAACCAGGGCGAAGTGTGCACCTGCCCGTCGCGTGCCCTGGTGCAAGAGTCGATCTACCCGCAGTTCATGGAAGTGGTGATGAAGAAGGTGCTGCAGATCAAGCGCGGCGACCCGCTGGACACCGACACCATGGTCGGCGCCCAGGCCTCGCAGCAGCAGTTCGAAAAGATCCTCTCGTACCTGCAGATCGCCCAGGACGAAGGCGCCGAGTTGCTCACCGGCGGCAAGGTCGAGAAGCTGGAAGGTTCGCTGGCTACCGGTTACTACATCCAGCCGACCCTGCTCAAGGGCAACAACAAGATGCGCGTGTTCCAGGAAGAAATCTTCGGCCCGGTGGTCAGCGTCACCACCTTCAAGGACGAAGCCGAAGCACTGGCGATTGCCAACGACACCGAGTTCGGCCTGGGCGCCGGCGTGTGGACCCGCGACATCAACCGTGCCTACCGCATGGGCCGCGGCATCAAGGCTGGCCGTGTGTGGACCAACTGCTACCACCTGTACCCGGCGCATGCCGCGTTCGGCGGTTACAAGAAGTCGGGGGTTGGGCGTGAGACGCACAAGATGATGCTGGATCACTATCAGCAGACCAAGAACCTGCTGGTGAGCTACGACATCAATCCGTTGGGCTTCTTCTAGACCGCGTCGCCTTCTTCGCGGGTAAACCCGCTCCTACAGGTCCTGCGCTGGTGTTGAATTTGCGCAATCCCTGTAGAAGCGGGTTCACCCGCGAAGCGGCCAGGCCGGCATACCTTAAACCCAGGGCGGTAACCGTGCACCAACCGCTCTGGCTCGCTTCCTGCAGCACCCATCACCATCGGCCCGGAACCCTTCCGGCCACCAAGAAAAAAAACAGGTGAATCTATGCCAAGCGAACATTCCGCCGGATCGCCGGCAGGCTCTTCCGTCGACTTCGAGAAAGTCGGCTCTGACTATTTCCAGCAACGTGAACTGAAAAAAGGCGCCGCCGGTTGGGTACTGCTGGTCGGCCTGGGCGTGGCGTACGTCATTTCCGGCGATTACGCCGGCTGGAACTTCGGCCTGGCGCAGGGCGGCTGGGGCGGCATGTTCCTGGCCACCTTGCTGATGGCAACCATGTACCTGTGCATGTGCTTCTCGCTGGCCGAGCTGTCGTCGATGATCCCCACCGCTGGCGGTGGCTATGGCTTTGCCCGCAGTGCCTTCGGCCCATGGGGCGGCTTTTTGACCGGCACGGCGATCCTGATCGAATACGCCATCGCCCCTGCCGCCATCGCGGTGTTCATCGGCGCCTACTGTCAATCGCTGTTCGGTATCGGCGGCTGGATGATCTACCTGGCGTTCTACATCGTGTTCATCAGCATCCACATTTTCGGCGTGGGTGAGGCACTGAAGCTGATGTTCATCATCACCGCCATCGCCGCCATTGCCCTGGCCGTATTCCTGATAGGCATGGTGCCCCATTTTGATGCAGCCAACCTGTTCGACATCGCCAAAACGGACGCCGTCGGCGCCAGCAGCTTCCTGCCGTTTGGCTATGTCGGCGTGTGGGCAGCCATCCCCTACGCCATCTGGTTCTTCCTTGCCGTCGAAGGCGTGCCGCTGGCCGCAGAAGAAACCAAGAACCCCAAGCGTGACCTGCCACGCGGCCTGATCGGCGCCATGCTGGTACTGCTGGCCTTCGCCTTGCTGATCCTGGTGGTCGGCCCAGGCGGCGCAGGCTCCGAGGCGCTGAAGGCCTCCGGTAACCCGCTGGTCGAAGCCCTGTCGAAGGCCTACGGCGGCTCCACCTGGATGGGCGGCTTCGTCAACCTGGTCGGTCTGGCCGGGCTGATCGCCAGCTTCTTCTCGATCATCTATGCCTATTCCCGACAGATCTTCGCCCTGTCCCGCGCCGGTTACCTGCCGCGCAAACTGTCGGAAACCAACAAGAGCAAGGCCCCGGTACTGGCCTTGGTCATCCCCGGCATCATCGGTTTTGCCCTGTCGCTGACGGGCCAGGGTGACTTGCTGATCCTGGTGGCAGTGTTTGGCGCTACCCTGTCTTACGTGCTGATGATGGCTGCGCACATCACCCTGCGCATCCGCCGGCCAAAGATGGAGCGCCCCTACCGCACCCCGGGTGGCATCTTCACATCCGGCCTGGCGCTGGTGCTGGCGTGCATCGCCGTGGTCGCCGGATTCCTGGTTGACCCGCGGGTAGTCATTGGCGCTGCAGTGATCTATGCGGTATTAATTGCCTACTTTGCTTTCTACAGCCGCCACCACCTGGTTGCGGGCACACCGGAAGAGGAATTCGCCGCGATCCAGAAGGCCGAAGAGGCCCTGCACTGATCGCCGCCACCCGCCGCGGGGCAACCCGCGGCTCTGGAGATTCTGTATGGCAAGTTTCGTACACACGGTCGGCCACCTGGTCTACCGCTTCGACAGCCTCAAGGACGTGATGGCCAAGGCCAGCCCGGCACGCTCCGGGGACTGCCTGGCAGGTGTCGCGGCCAGCAACGACGGTGAGCGCGTCGCCGCGCAGATGGCGTTGGCCAATATTCCCCTGACGCACTTTCTCAATGAAGCACTGATCCCTTACGAAGCAGATGAAGTGACCCGCCTGATCATCGACACCCACGATGCCCAGGCCTTCGCCCCGGTCAGCCACCTGACCGTGGGTGGCCTGCGCGACTGGCTGCTGAGCGAGGAAGCCAACGAAGACAGCCTGCACGCCCTGGCGCCCGGGTTGACCCCGGAAATGGCCGCTGCCGTGTCGAAGATCATGCGCGTGCAGGACCTGGTGCTGGTGGCGCAGAAAATCCGCGTGGTCACCCGGTTCCGCGGCACCATGGGCCTGCGCGGGCGCCTGTCGACCCGGCTGCAACCCAACCACCCGACGGACGAACCGGCCGGTATTGCCGCAAGCATTCTCGACGGCTTGCTGTACGGCAACGGCGACGCCATGATCGGCATCAACCCGGCCACCGACAGCATCGCTTCGATCTGCGCCCTGCTGGAAATGCTCGACGCCATCATCCAGCGCTACGACATCCCCACCCAGTCCTGCGTGCTGACCCACGTCACCACCTCGATCGAAGCGATCAACCGCGGCGTGCCACTGGACCTGGTGTTCCAGTCCATCGCCGGAACCGAGGCGGCCAACGCCGGCTTCGGCATCAACCTGAACGTGTTGCAGGAAGGCTACGAAGCAGGTCTGTCATTGAAACGTGGCACCCTCGGGCAGAACCTGATGTATTTCGAAACCGGCCAGGGCAGCGCGCTCTCGGCCAACGCCCACCACGGCGTCGACCAGCAGACCTGCGAAACCCGCGCCTATGCCGTGGCTCGCCACTTCAAGCCGTTCCTGGTCAACACCGTGGTCGGTTTCATTGGCCCGGAATACCTCTACAACGGCAAGCAGATCATCCGCGCCGGCCTCGAAGACCATTTCTGCGGCAAACTGCTGGGCGTGCCGATGGGTTGCGATATCTGCTACACCAACCATGCCGAAGCCGATCAGGACGACATGGACACCTTGCTGACGCTGTTGGGTGTGGCCGGCATCAACTTCATCATGGGCATCCCCGGCTCCGACGACATCATGCTCAACTACCAGACCACCTCGTTCCACGACGCGTTGTACGCGCGCCAGACCCTGGGCCTGAAGCCCGGCCCGGAATTCGAGGCATGGCTGGCCCGCACCGGCATCTTCACCCAGGCCGATGGCCGGGTGCGCTTCGGTGACAACCTGCCGCCGGCTTTCCGCCAGGCCTTGGCACAGCTTGCATAGGGACGACCATGGACCATCGCACGCCTACCCCCGACAACCCTTGGCTGGCCCTGCGCAACCTGACCCCGGCGCGCATCGCCCTGGGCCGCACCGGCACCAGCCTGCCGACCGGGGCGCAGCTGGACTTCCAGTTCGCCCATGCCCAGGCACGAGATGCCGTGCACCTGGCCTTCGACCACGCCGGCCTGGCCAGCCAGCTGAGTGACCGCGGGCGCGAAAGCCTGGTGTTGCACAGCGCTGCCAGCGACCGCCACCAGTACCTGCAGCGCCCGGACCTTGGACGGCGGCTGAACGAAGACTCGATTACGACGCTTCGCCAGCACGCCCAGGCCAACCCCGGCGGCGTCGATCTGGCCATCGTGGTGGCTGACGGCCTCTCGGCACTGGCCGTGCATCGCCACACGCTACCGTTCCTGACCCGCTTCGACGAACAGGCTGCCGCCGACGGCTGGACCAGCGCCCCGGTGGTACTGGTGCAGCAGGGCCGCGTGGCAGTGGCCGACGAGGTCGGCGAGCTGCTGGGCGCCCGGATGACGGTGATGCTGATCGGCGAGCGCCCGGGGCTGAGCTCGCCCGACAGCCTTGGCCTGTATTTCACTTACGCACCCAAGGTCGGCCTGACCGATGCCTACCGCAACTGCATTTCCAATATCCGCCTGGAGGGGCTGAGCTATGGCATGGCGGCGCACCGCCTGTTGTACTTGATGCGCGAAGCCTGCCGGCGCCAGCTTTCCGGGGTGAATCTGAAGGACGAAGCCGAGGTCCATAGCCTGGAGAATGAAGATAGCGCCAGCCAGAAAGGTAACTTCCTGCTCGGCAAAGAGTAAAAAACCTGTCACGGAAGGCGGATTGCACTTGTGCCGTGCATTGGGCAGCATGCCCTTGAACGCTGCTGGCATTCCGCTGTTTCCCAAATGGACTCTGAGGGCCGCACATGCGCATCATCAAAGCAACCCTGGAACACCTCGACCTGCTCACCCCGTTGTTCGTCAAATACCGTGAGTTCTACGGGCAGCTGCCCTATCCCGACAGCTCGCGCAGCTTTTTGGAAAAGCGCCTGAAGCGGGACGAATCGGTGATTTACCTGGCACTTCCGGATGATGACGACGGCAAACTGCTGGGCTTTTGCCAGCTGTACCCGAGCTACTCGTCGCTGTCGTTGAAGCGGGTATGGATTCTCAACGATATCTATGTAGCCGAGGACTCCCGGCGCATGCTGGTCGCCGACCACCTGATTCGCGAAGCGAAGAAAATGGCCAAGGAGACCAATGCCGTGCGCATGCGCGTGTCAACCAGCGCGAACAATGAAGTGGCGCACAAGACTTACGAATCCATCGGGTTTCGTGAGGATACCGAGTTCAAGAGCTACATCCTGCCAATCAGCCAGGATTGACCGGCACCGCCCGCTTCCACGAGCAAGGTAGTGATCCTTGTGGGAGCGGGCGTGCCCGCGAAGCGGTTGGCAAAGGAATACCCCTCTACCGTAACCCCCCGCTACAAACTCTCCGGGCATGTTCCTGACTTAGCCGTATAATGGCTCACCTGTCATGTGTGAAAATTTACCCTCCCCCCGGTAACCAAGACTACGCCCAAGAACACAGGTGCTGTACATGGATTTCAACCCGCTGGACCTTATCCTGCATCTCGATGCCTACCTCGATCTGCTGGTCACCAATTACGGTCCCTGGATCTACGCCATCCTGTTCACCGTGATCTTCTGCGAAACCGGCCTGGTAGTGATGCCATTCCTGCCAGGCGACTCGCTGCTGTTCATCGCCGGCGCCGTGGCGGCGGGTGGCGGCATGGACCCGGTGCTGCTGGCCGGCCTGCTTATGGCCGCTGCAATCCTGGGCGACAGCACCAATTACGTGATCGGCCGAACAGCCGGCGAGCGTTTGTTCAACAACCCTAACTCCAAGATCTTCCGCCGCGACTACCTGCAGCGTACCCACGATTTCTATGAACGCCATGGCGGCAAGACCGTGACCATGGCGCGCTTCCTGCCCATCTTGCGCACCTTCGCACCGTTCGTCGCGGGCATCGCTCACATGCACTATCCACGCTTCCTCGGCTTCAGCGTTGCCGGTTCGCTGCTTTGGGTCGGCGGCCTGGTCACCTTGGGCTACTTCTTCGGCAACGTGCCGTTCATCAAGCAGCACCTGTCGCTGATGGTGGTGGGCATCATCATCCTGTCGCTGGTGCCGATGATTCTCGGCTTGCTGCGTGGGCGCCTGGGCCGTACGGCCAAGGCTCACTGAACAGGTAAAGAACAAACGGCATGTGGTCATTCAGCGCCTGGCGGCGCAAGCGTACTCTGGCGCGTTACCCGATCACGCCACAGCAATGGCAGGCCGTACGCGAGCGGCTGCCGATGCTGGACGGCATCAGCGACGCTGAAGACCGCTGGCTGCGCGAAGCCTGCATCCTGTTCCTGCTCGACAAGCACCTCACCTGCCTGCCCGGTGTCGAGCTGGACGACGAGCAGCGCCTGATGCTGGCCGCCCAGGCACAGTTACCGCTGCTTCACCTGGGTGAGCTGAACTGGTACCAGGGTTTCCACGAAATCATCCTCTACCCAGACGACTTCAAGAGCCCGCAACGCCATCGCGATGCCAGCGGCGTTGAGCATGTGTGGGACGGCGAACACAGCGGCGAGGCGTGGCAGCAGGGGCCGATCATCCTGGCCTGGAACGGCGTGCAGGCCAGTGGTGGCTGGGAGGCTTACAACCTGGTCATCCATGAGTTGGCGCACAAGCTCGACATGCTCAATGGCGATGCCAACGGCCTGCCACCGCTGCACAGCAGCATGCCAGTTGATGAGTGGGCAACAGCCATGCAGCAGGCCTACGACGACCTCAACCAGCAACTGGACGCCAACCCCGACGCCGAAACCGCCATCGACCCCTACGCTGCGGAAAACCCGGCAGAGTTCTTTGCCGTTACCAGCGAGTACTTCTTTAGTGCCCCTGACCTGCTTCATCAGGCTTATCCACAGGTCTACCACCAGTTGTCGCTGTTCTACCGGCAAGACCCGCTGGCGCGCCTGTGCCGGCTGCAGGCGGAACACCCCGAGTACCGCGAAAGCCACGCCTGACGGGCCCGCACATCAGGCCAAGCGTGGCGTGCCCCGGCAGAATGTGCCTATAATCGCCGCCACTTTTTGGTCAAACACGGGGGCACTGCCCAATGAGCTACAGCAAGATTCCGGCGGGCAAAGACCTGCCGAACGACATCTACGTCGCCATCGAGATCCCGGCCAACCACGCGCCGATCAAATACGAAATCGACAAGGACAGCGACACGCTGTTCGTCGACCGTTTCATGGCTACCCCAATGTTCTACCCAGCCAACTATGGCTTCATCCCGAACACCCTGGCTGACGACGGTGACCCACTGGACGTGCTGGTGGTTACCCCTTACCCAGTGGCCCCAGGCTCGGTTATCCGCGCCCGTCCGGTTGGCGTGCTGAACATGACCGACGACGGTGGCGGCGACGCCAAGGTCATCGCTGTTCCTCACGACAAGCTGTCGCAGCTGTACGTTGACGTCAAGGAATACACCGACCTGCCAGCCCTGCTGATCCAGCAGATCGAGCACTTCTTTGCCAACTACAAAGATCTCGAGAAGGGCAAGTGGGTCAAGATCGAAGGCTGGGAAGGCGCCGACGCCGCCCGTGCCGCGATCACCAAATCGGTCGCTGCCTACAAGGGCTGATTCCGATTGCAGGAGAAACCCCGCTTAGGCGGGGTTTTTTTATGCTGGAATGGGCAATGCGCACATTACTGGTAATAAATCCTACGCCGTCCTACACCAGAGCCTTACAAACAACCACTTTTCATACAAACCCCGTCAACATCCGGTTCATATCCTGTCTGGCAATTCGCCGCTACACTCGCCGCCATGAACACTTCCGGCGACCGCCTCAGGGCCCTGCTCCAAGAATGTGGCCTGACCCCTTCCGATTTCGCCGCCCAGCGCAGCGTCACAGCACAGCACGTCAACAACTGGTTCAAACGCGGTGTACCTTTGGCCCGGCTGGACGAACTGGCCGATCTGTTCTGTGTGCACCGACGTTGGCTGCGCACCGGTGAAGGCCCCAAACACCCCAATCCACTCCTGCGCAACGGCCTTCCACGGCCAGTGCCCGCCAACCCGCTTACCCCGCTGTCGGGCCATCGTGGCCGGTTATTGAAGGTGCCCTACTACGAAGTGAGCAACGGCTTGCTGTCGCCAGTGAGCAGCAAGCACCTGCGCTTGCCGGCAAAAGCCCTGAAGGGCTTAGGCGTGCAAGCCGGCAACGCAATCTGCCTGGCAATGCCGGCCAGCAACATGCTCCCGCTGATTCCCCTGGAAGCTACCCTGGCCATTGATCTGGGCATGACCCAGGTGATCGAGGGCGAAACCTATGCCCTGCTGCAAAACGGCATGCTCAGGGTGAACAACCTCAGTCTTGGCCCGCACGACACCCTGTACCTGCACAGCCATGACCGGCGCAACTACACGGTCGAACGCTACACCGCCGCCCAGCGTCAGGCGCAGGGCCTGGAAATTCTTGGCTGGGTGTTCCACTGGTCACATTTCCGCCAGCAGCGGCCCAGTTGAAGCGCCCTGGGCGATTTTTTGCTGGGCATCCGCCGCCCGCCCTTGTATGCTACGCCGCACATTAAGCCCCGACCGGCGCGAGCCGCGTTCCAGAGGGCTCGGCGATATCCCACACGGGCATCTGCCATCTCTTTCAGGCCCTTGATGGCCACACAGTTAAGGCGATTGCGGCTTACCATAAATTAGTCGGAAGCGTCCCCGAGAAGCCGGCCACAAGCCGGCTTTTTAATTTAACAAACCTTCAAAAACAGCATTCACAACCCGCGGGTTTCCAACCCCTACCTCCGTGCATAGAACGCAGCCCTTTGCGCCTCCCGTTCTGCTCAGCCCCCCGCTGCTGAAGGGCAGCCCGCCACCGATCCTGGTGTGTCTGTTTTTTCTTGTAGCGCATATAAACATCAAATTGATATTTCGAAATCTTCCAATGGGGCGATTTTTTCGAAGGTGGGTGTTTCGCTCTAGACTATAATTAAACAATTAGATGTGTGCCACACGTGCAGCTATCCTTAGAGATTGCTTAATAATAATATTTAATCTGTAACGGCTTGGTGTAGTGATGAGGACTTAGCATGAACGCCATGTTGAAAGAGCTGCACGCCTATCATCATGAGGTGGCTACCAAAATTACTCAGATCAAAGAGTTACTGGAGAGGATAAGGCACGGATCCGCGGGTGCCGATGACTGCAAGCTGTTGTTTAAGCAGCTGGAAGCCTTGCATGGTGATGCAGAGCGACACCACCATGAAAATGAAGAGCTTATTCGGCTGGCCTTGCTGGCAACCGACGCACCGATTCACCAACGGGTCATGGCTATCGAGCAAGATCATAAAGCCTTCAAGCGAATTGCCGGACAGCTCAAGATGTTGGAGCAGTCAACGCAAGAAGCGAGAGTAATCGCCGACACGATCGAAGACTTCATCAAGAAATATTATGACCATATGGATGCCGAGGAGAATATTTTCTTTCCGGTGGCAGACAAGTGGTTGTCAGACACCCAATGGCAGGAAATAAAGCATCAATGGCACGCCTCGTAGATTTAATTTTCTTGAATTAAAAGCACGCTACTTATTAACACGCGGCCTCACAACTTTATGGCCCTGATACCCGAGGGTGCAGATACGCTCCCACGTTTCTCATCATTCAGCCTCAAGGCCGCGCCCTTTGCGGGCGCGGCCTTGTTTTACGGCGCACCTAGCAGCCACAGACTTCGTCAGAAGTCATACCGCGCCCCAACCATCATGCTGCGCGACGGCCCGTAGAAGTTGAACGTCGAGGTAGACCCCACCCGCGACAGGTAGTCCCGGTCGAACAGGTTGTTGACGTTGAGGGTGGCCGTCAGCTTCGAAGTCACCGGGTAAGACAGCATCGCATCCACCGTGGCATAGCCCGGTGCATCGATACGCACGCCGCCACTCTCGGAATGGAAGTTGCTCATCGCCGATATACCGCCACCCACGGCCAAGCCAGTCAGCGGCCCTTGGCTGATGGTGTACTTGCTCCAAAGCGAAGCCTGGTTGCGCGGCATGATGAAGAACGTGGTTTCGGCGTCCCCCTTGACGGTTTCGGTCTCCATCCACGTGTAGCCAGCCAGCAGTTCCCAGTTTGGCGTCAGCTTGCCGCTCACTTCCACTTCCGCGCCCTTCACGCGGGTCTTGCCGGATGCAACGGAGTCGGTGGTGGCCACACCATCAGCATCGTACACGGTGGTAGCGCGGTTCTTGTCGGTCAGGCGGAATACCGAGAAGCGCGTATTCAAGTCGCCGCCAAAGTAGCTGCTCTTGAGGCCGAACTCGTACTGCTCGCCTTCACGCGGTTTCAGCACCCGACCATTGCTGTCAGTGTCGGACTGCGGCTTGAACACCTGCGAATAGCTGGCGTACAGCGCGTGGTTGTCGGTCAGGTCATAGACCAGGCCACCATAAGGGGTGAAGTGGCCGTTGACGCGTTTGCTGTCATTGGTGGTGGCGCCGCTGCTAAGGGTGGTGGTGTAGAAGTCACCGCGATACCAGCTGAAGCGGCCACCGGCAATCAGCGCCAGGCGTTCCACCGGGCGGAAGGTCACTTTGGAGTACAGGCCGTACTCCTCTTCCTGCATGCCGGTCTCGGTGCTGTAGTTGGGCGACGGCTTGGCGAACTGCTTCGGCGAGTAAGTATTCACGTTGATCGCGCCGAGATTGGTGGTGCCGTTGAGGTACTCGGTGTCGTAGTTCTTGTAGTCACTCCCGACCACAAACTCGCTTACCTGCCCGAAGGTCTCGAACGGCTGGCTGTAGCTGGCGTCCAGCGAATAAGTGTCTTGCGTGAAATCACGGGCGCTGGCGCGCTCGGAGTTGGCGCCTGTGGTGGCATTGGTTGCAGTGAAGGCGTACAGATAGTTGGTGTCGCGGTGCGAGCCACGGGCCGCGACACGGCCGTAACCGCCATTGTCGAAGCGGTGTGTCAGCTCGGCGACCAAGTCGGTGGTCTTGCCGTCGAAGTAGTTCCAGTCGGCGCCCAGGAAACGCGAATGGCTGAAGTCGGGCACCTCGCCGGACAACGTGGCCGGGTAGCCGTTGTGCGGGGTGATGTTCTTCACTTCATGCATCAGGCCGAACGACAGGGTGGTGGCGTCGTCCAGGTCGATGTCCAGCGCACCGTAGTAGGTGTTGCTGGTGTTGGCGTTGTAGTCCACTTCACCATTGGTGTCGTCACGGGATGCGATGAAGCGCCCGCGCACGCGACCGGCCTCGTCCAGCGGCCCGCTCAGGTCGATTTCCTCATGATTGGTGTCCCAAGTGCCGTAGCTGCCTTCGATATGCCCCTGAAACTCGGCGGTCGGGCGCTTGCGCACCATGTTGACGATGCCACCCAGCTCGCTGGTACTGCTGAACAGCCCGGCCGGCCCGCGCATGATTTCGACGCGGTCGAACGCCGCCAACGACGGGACAGTACCGAAGATGCTGGCCATGGGCGCCGGCAGGCCGTCGATATTGAACTCGCTGTACTCGTAGCCACGGGCGTAGATCGACGAACGGCCGCTGTCATTGGTCAGGGCGCGCAGGCCAGCGGTGTACTTGGCCAGGTCATCCAGGTGCACGAACTGGCGATCCTTGACGTAGTCCTGGGTGTACACGGTGATCGACTGCGGGATGTCCTTGAGCGCTGCCGGCGTCTTGGTGCCCACGGTAGCGGCATCGACGCTGTAACCGCCGGTTTCTTCCGAAGGCAGCATGTCGTACAGGCGGTTGCCTTCGATGGTCAATGCAGGCAGATCAAGCGAGTTGTCTTCGGCCGCCTGGGCCGCTACCGTTTCGGCCACTGCCGATAAAGAAAACGGTGCCAGCAACCCCAGCGCCAGCCATCCCCGAACCCGTTGTAAGCTGCCCACACTTTTGAAACCGGTCATGACACACCCTTCGCCCAAATGATATTGAATCGCAAACGAAACAAGTTGCTTTTTGCGAACGATACCGGAGCGAAAACCAGGGTGCAGCTGGATTAACCTTCTTAACACATCAAGGCGTTGCCCTTTCCCTGCAGCCAGTGGGATGATTCGCAACTGATAAAAGTTCTCATCAAGGCTCGCCGTGCCCACCTCACTTCTCCTTGCCGAAGACGACCCACGCCTGCTTCAGGACCTGGACCGCCATTTCCGCAACCGCGGTTTCCAGGTGCACGCCTGCGCCAGCGGCACCCAGGCCCTGAATGCCATAAAGCAATCGCAGTTCGAACTGGTGCTGCTGGACATCATGCTGCCAGGCATCGACGGCCTCAGCCTGCTCGACGCCCTGCGCCGCCAGCAGGCAGTGCCGGTCATGCTGATGTCGGCACTAGGGGCCGAGCAGGATCGCATCAGCGGCTTCACCCGTGGTGCAGACGACTACCTGCCCAAGCCCTTCAGCCTGGCGGAGCTGGACGCACGGGTAGATGCCTTGCTGCGTCGCGTGGCATTCGATCGTGGTACGGCGCTGCGTGCCGACGTGGGGGAGGTGATGCTGGACCACGACCGCCAGGACGTTATCCACAACGGCAACGCCGCTGGCCTTACCGCTTCCGAATTCCGTTTGCTGGTCACGCTGCTGGCACACCCCGACGAAGCGTTGAGCAAGCCCTTCCTGTACCAGACCGTGCTGCACAGGGCCTATACCCGACTGGACCGAGGCCTGGATGTGCATGTGTGCAACCTGCGCCGCAAACTGGCCGACATCAACGCCCAGCACCTGCAGATCCAGGCCGTACGTGGCCAAGGGTACATCCTGGTCGACACGGAGCAGGCCTGATGCGTCGCCACCCGTTGCTGTGGAAACTGGCCTTGCTGCAAGTCAGCTTCTGCCTGTTGCTGATCTGGCTCATCTGGACCTGGGGCCTTTCGGTGGAACGCAGTACCTATTTTCTGTCCCAGGCCGACCAGGACTACCTGGCGCGTTATGCTCAACAGGCCGAACAGGCGTGGGAGCAGGACGGCGCAGCCGGCACCGAAGCCTGGCGCAAGCAGGTGGCACTGGCCGAGGACACCTGGGTGGCCGTGATAGGGCCACACCTTCAGAGCCTTGGCACCACCCCGCTGAGCGCCGAGGAAGCCAGCCACCTGACATTCATGCGCAAGCTCGACTGGCCGATGAGCCGGCGCCTCCAGGATGAATTGCCATACGTCAGCATCGAATTTCCGCAACACCCCGAGCATGGCCGCCTGGTGCTGCAACTGCCCGAACGGCTGCTACCCACAGGCCTGACACCCTGGACCCATGTGGTGACTCATGGCGTTGCCCCCGCGCTGCTGGCCCTGCTGCTGGGCCTTGCGCTTTACCGGCACCTTGTCGTGCCGTTGAACCGCCTGCGCGACCGCGCCGACGCCCTGCGGGCCGATGATCTGGACAGCCCCGCCCTGCCCCTGCAGCAACGCCGTGATGAGCTGGGTGAACTGGCTCAGGCCTTCGAGCACATGGCCGGGCGCCTGCGCCAGAGCCTTGAGCAACAGCGCCTGCTGTTGCGCACGCTGTCTCACGAACTGCGCACGCCGCTGGCGCGGCTGCGCATCGCCCATGACAGCGACTTGCCACCGCCGCAGTTGCGTGAGCGCCTGGACCGTGAGGTGGCCGACATGCAGAAGTTGCTGGAAAACACCCTCGACCTGGCGTGGATGGACACCGAACAACCCAGCCTGTCGACCGAGCCGGTATTGGTGCTTTCCGTGTGGGAAGCCTTGTGTGAGGACGTCTGTTTCGAAAGCGGCTGGGACCGTGCGCGCCTGCCGTGCTCACTTGGCACCGACTGCCTGGTGCAGGCCCATCTGGACAGTCTGGCCCAAGCCCTGGAAAACCTGTTGCGCAATGCCATTCGCCACTCGCCGACCGAAGGCCGGGTCAGCCTTGATGGCTGGCGTGAGGGCGCATGCTTGCACCTGCGCCTGAGCGACCAAGGGCCAGGCGTACCGGATGCAGACCTTGAGCGCATTTTCAAGCCCTACCAGCGCCTGGCCGAGAGTGGCGCAGGCTTCGGCCTGGGCCTGGCTATCGCCCGCCGCGCCATCGAACTGCAAGGCGGGCGGTTGTGGGCCAGCAATGGGCACCCGGGCCTGTGCCTGCACATGACCTTGCCTGCGGCCTGAGACTGTTTAGAAAGTTAATGCGCTTTACGCTCGATCGGGACTGGTTATCATCTGGGCGCTCAAGCCTTGCGCTCCTTGCAAAGCCCTGACGAGACGCCCGATGAGCAAGAAGACCCTGATGCTGGCCTTGGCACTTGCCCTGGCGGCCCCTCTTGTCCTGGCCCAGCCCGAGCATGACCAGAAGATGGACACGTCGGTGTTACAGCGCCAGGACCTGGCCTATCACTTCAGCCAGCTTGATCTGGACTCGGCCGATGGCCTGCGTCACTACCGCCTGTGGGTTGGCAAGCCGAATCGTCCAGCGCCAGCATCGGGGTACCCGGTGCTGTGGATGCTCGATGGCAATGCTGCGCTGGGGACGCTGGATCAGCAGCAACTGGACAGGCTCGCCGCGGGCCAGGCCCCCCTGCTGGTGGCGGTGGGTTACCGGACCGAACTGCGCATCGACAGGGCCGGCCGCACGCTGGACTACACCCCGGCGCTGCCGGAGCAGGTGCAGCAGCGTGATCCGCTGACCGGCCAGCCCAGCGGCGGGGTCGATGCGTTCCTGAAGCTTCTGACCGGGCGCATGCGCACGATGGTGTCGGCTGTGGCGCCGATCGATCCGCAACGACAGACGCTGTGGGGGCACTCCTATGGTGGCCTGGCTGTGCTTCACGCACTGTTTACCTGCCCCGGCGAATTCCGCCTTTACGCTGCTGCCAGCCCGTCACTGTGGTGGCGCGATGGTGTGATTGTCCGGGAGGCGCAAGGGCTTCCCTCACGCCTTGGCGAGGCGCGCCCGCACCTGTTGCTGATGCGCGGCGGGCAGGAGCCCGCCAGCCCGCATGGTTCGCCGCACGAGAACGACGAGTTGCCTGCGCGCCGACTGGCGGCAGATCTGGCCGCGATCAAAGGCCTTGACGTGCGCTATGAGCGCTTCGAGGGTCTGGGGCATGGGCCCATGCTGGCCGCCTCCCTGCGCAGGGTGATCGAAGGCATGTCTGGCCAGTGACCAGCCCTGTGCCTGCCCGGCTCAAGGTTGCGCGTACTTGAGCACGTACAGGCACAGCTCGCGGTAGACATCCACAGGCAGCTGCGACATCAGCTTCTGAGCCTGGCCGAGGGTTTTGCAATTGAGTTCGGCCATCGCCCGACGGTGTTCCGAACCCAGCAGGCCGGCATGCACCACCTGCGCATACTGAATATAGGAACAGGGGAAGTCGGCCTGGGGACTGCGCTGGACCTTGAAGTTGATCTTCAGGTCTGCCCCGCGGAAGAATGCCCTGCCCTGGTAGGTCTGCTGGGGCACGAGGAGCCCTTTTTCAGGACAGGTGCTGTGACAGACCGGCAGGCTATTCCTGTCCGTCTCCAGGCCACGTCGATAGATCACGATTTCGGAGCCCGGCACCTCGATACAAGCGTTCTCGAAAGCATCGATGATGGCCCTGCCATTGATTTGCGCCTCTTCGATCTGCGTCAGGCTGACCACACGCTCGATCTCCTGATTGCCAACGCTGTTGACCACACGGTCCAGGGTCGACCAGTGGCTAAATTCTTTCTGACACGCAATCAGATGGACCTCGCTCTGATAGCCCTTCCGGGCGGCATCAGGTGGAAAATCAGCGAAATGAGGGCTGTCGAGCGCGGTCTCCATGATGATGTTGTATTTGTTTTCCATCGCATACGTGCAAATCATTGCCCCCAGCCGCCAGATGAACGACTCGGTATGCTCATAGACATGCAGCACGCCTTTGTCTTCCATCGCCCGATAATGAGGGTGCAGTTCACGAAAATGGGTTTCGTAAAGGCGAACATAATTGTCGTAGCGCCCGCTCTTCAGCAGCGTGTTTTCCAGCAAGTACGTCTTACCCGAGCCTTGTGTACCGGCAATGATGAGCATTTTGGGCCTGAGCACGCCGTCGACGTAGTCGCGCTTCTTGTCGAACAATGTGTCGACGACCTTTCTGAATGCGAGATGGAGATCGGTATCGGTAAAAGGATAGAGAGAGGGCATGACGGTTCGTTTCCTAGGTTTGCCAATGTGACCGTCACGAAGGTAAGCGCTGCGGCAAGTGCAAAGGGGTAGATGGTTACTGCTGCAAGTCTCGTCGAAGGTAGTAGAACCGCGGGTTGCCACTGGGGTGGCCCTGTGCTGTATGCTGGGTCGGTCTTCAGGGCGGGGTGTAAGTCCCCACCGGCGGTAAATCGAAAGATGAGCCCGCGAGCGCCCCGACCATGTCGGGGGTCAGCAGATCTGGTGCAACTCCAGAGCCGACGGTCATAGTCCGGATGAAAGAAGGCGTCATGCAGGGGCCATCCGGGCGCCCTTGCGCGCGCATTTTGTTCGCCCCGAGACGTTCATCGATCATTCACGAGGAGCGTTTCATGTTCACCCAGCACCACACGCAATTTCCCACTGTTTCCGCCGCCATCGCCGCCTTCCAGGCCGGGCGCCCTGTACTGTTGCTCGACGATGACGACCGCGAGGACGAAGCGGACATCATTGCCGCCGCCGAGAACATTACGCTGCAGACCATGGCCATGATGATTCGCGATTGCAGCGGCATTGTCTGCCTGTGCCTGGACGAAGCCACCGTCGACGAACTGCAACTGGCACCCATGGTGCAGAACAACCAGGCCCGCCACGGCACCGGTTTCACCGTCACCATCGAGGCGGCCGAAGGTATCACCACCGGGGTTAGCGCCCAAGACCGCATCACCACCATTGACGCAGCACTGCGTTCCAGCGCCGAACAGCGCCATATCGTCAGCCCGGGGCATGTTTTTCCGCTGCGCGCCCGCAATGGCGGTGTGCTGACCCGCCGTGGGCACACCGAAGGTTCGGTAGACCTGGCGCGCCTGGCCGGCCTGCGCCCGGCGGCGGTGCTGTGCGAGTTGATGAACCCCGATGGCAGCATGGCCCGTGGCGAGCAGGTGGCGGTATATGCACGGCAGTACAATTTGCCGGTGCTGACCATCGAGGAGCTGGCGCGGTACCGTGAGGCGATGCTGGAACGGGAAGCAGAGCCGGCCTGATCCACCGAACCGGGACGCTTTGCGGTCCTTGTGTGAGCGGCCCTTTCGCGACACAGGGCCGCTCCTCCATCGGTCTGCATCAGCCGATGCAGTTGCCGGAAGTTTGCTCCCCCCGCCCCGCTCTGCTAGTGTCGCGCCGTTCTGAATGCCACCGAGACAGTCGCCATGGCCCGCAAAAAAGCCTCCCTCGATTTCGAGCAATCCCTCGCAGACCTGCAAGCACTGGTCGAGCGCCTGGAGAACGGCGAGTTGTCGCTGGAAGAGTCGCTGGCCGCCTTTGAACAAGGCATCGCCCTGACCCGTGACTGCCAGGGCGCCCTGGCCCAGGCCGAACAGAAGGTGCAAATTCTGCTGGAGCGCGACGGTGAACTGGCTGCCCAGCCCTTCGACGCGGAGCCGGAAGCATGATTGGCACCTACCAGGCCAGTTGCCAGGCCCGAGTCGACGCAGCCCTCGAACCGCTGTTCATCGCCCCGAGCAAAGAGCTGGAACGCCTCTACGCCGCCATGCGCTACAGCGTGATGAACGGCGGCAAACGCGTGCGCCCGCTGTTGGCCTATGCGGCCTGCGAAGCCTTGGGCGCCCCGGCCGAACAAGCCAACGGCGCAGCCTGCGCGGTAGAGCTGATCCATGCTTACTCGCTGGTGCATGACGACCTCCCGGCCATGGACGACGACGACCTGCGTCGCGGCCAGCCGACCACCCACAAGGCGTTTGACGAAGCGTGCGCAATCCTCGCGGGCGACGGTTTGCAGAGCCTGGCTTTCAGTGCCCTGCTCGACCCATGCCTGAGCCCTCAGATCGACAGCATTCGCCTGGCCATGGTTCAGGTACTGGCCAAAGCTGCCGGCCCGGCCGGCATGGTTGGCGGCCAGGCGATCGATCTCGGTTCGGTGGGCCAGAAGCTGGACCAGCAGGCGCTGGAGTTCATGCACCGGCACAAGACCGGCGCGCTGATCGAAGCCAGCGTACGCCTCGGCGCCCTGGCCAGTGCCCGTGCCGAACCGGCGCAGCTGGATGCCCTGCAGACTTATGCACAGGCCATTGGCCTTGCATTCCAGGTGCAGGACGACATCCTCGACGTGGAAAGCGACACTGCTACCTTGGGCAAACGCCAAGGTGCAGACATAGCGCGTGACAAACCGACCTACCCGGCCCTGCTGGGCCTGGAAGCCGCCAAAGCCTATGCAATCGAACTGCGCGACCAGGCGCTGGCTGCACTGCAAGGGTTCGGCGAAACGGCCGAACCGCTGCGGGCCTTGGCGCGTTACATCGTCGAACGCCGTAACTAAACAGCTTCACCGATCCCTGTAGGAGCGGGTTACCCGCGAATGCGATCTTGAATTTGCCGACGCATTCGCGGGTAAACCCGCCCCCACAGGGGACCGCGTAACCTGTGGTCGAATGGGCACTTTTCCCACAATGGGGTAAACTGCCGCGTCTTCACACACCTATAACGACTCGCCTGATGCCCACGACGTTTCAAGAGATCCCCCGCGAACGCCCGGTCACGCCGTTGCTCGACCGCGCTGACACGCCTGCCGGCCTGCGCCGGTTGGCCGAAGCCGACCTGGAGACGCTGGCCGACGAACTGCGCCAGGAACTGCTCTACACCGTCGGGCAGACCGGTGGGCACTTTGGTGCCGGTCTGGGCGTGATCGAGCTGACCATCGCCCTGCACTACGTGTTCGACACCCCGGACGACCGGCTGGTGTGGGACGTAGGGCACCAGGCCTACCCGCACAAGATCCTCACCGGGCGTCGTAACCGCATGCTCAGCCTGCGCCAGAAGGACGGCATCGCGGCCTTCCCGCGCCGCAGCGAAAGCGAGTACGACACCTTTGGCGTTGGCCACTCCAGCACCTCGATCAGCGCCGCGCTGGGCATGGCCATTGCTGCCCGTCTGCAGAACAGCGCACGCAAGTCGATTGCGGTGATCGGTGATGGCGCGCTGACCGCCGGCATGGCGTTCGAGGCGTTGAACCACGCCCAGGAAGTCAATGCCGACATGCTGGTGATCCTCAACGACAACGACATGTCGATTTCGCGCAACGTCGGCGGCCTGTCCAACTACCTGGCCAAGATCCTCTCCAGCCGCACCTACGCGAGCATGCGCGAAGGCAGCAAGAAAGTGCTGTCGCGACTGCCAGGCGCCTGGGAAATTGCCCGTCGCACCGAGGAATACGCCAAGGGCATGCTGGTGCCAGGCACACTGTTCGAAGAACTGGGCTGGAACTATATCGGCCCGATCGACGGCCACGACCTGCCCACCATGATCGCCACCCTGCGCAACATGCGTGACCTGAAAGGCCCGCAGTTCCTGCATGTGGTGACCAAGAAGGGCAAAGGCTTCGCCCCTGCCGAGATTGACCCGATCGGCTATCACGCCATTACCAAGCTGGAGCCGGCCGACAAGCCAGCTGCGCCGAAGAAAGCCAGCGGTCCGAAATACTCCGCAGTGTTCGGCCAGTGGCTGTGCGACATGGCCGCCGCCGACAACCGCCTGGTGGGCATTACCCCGGCAATGAAGGAAGGCTCGGACCTGGTCGACTTCAGCGAGCGCTACCCTGAGCGCTACTTCGACGTTGCGATCGCAGAGCAGCATGCCGTGACCCTGGCGGCCGGCATGGCCTGCGAGGGCAGCAAGCCGGTGGTGGCGATCTACTCCACCTTCCTGCAGCGCGCCTACGACCAGCTGATCCACGACGTGGCGGTGCAGAACCTCGACGTGCTGTTCGCCATCGACCGCGCCGGCCTGGTCGGCGAGGACGGCCCGACCCACGCCGGCAGCTACGACCTGTCGTACCTGCGCTGCATCCCGGGCATGCTGGTGATGACCCCCAGCGACGAGAACGAACTGCGCAAGATGCTCAGCACCGGCCACCTGTACAACGGTCCGGCCGCTGTACGGTACCCGCGTGGTACCGGCCCGAATGCGCCGATCAGCGGTGACCTGCAACCCCTGGAGATCGGCAAGGGTGTGGTCCGCCGCCAGGGCGAGAAAGTGGCCTTGCTGGTGTTCGGCGTACAACTGGCTGAGGCCATGCAAGTGGCCGAACAGATCAACGCCACGGTGGTCGACATGCGCTTCGTCAAGCCGCTGGACGAGGCGCTGGTGCTGGAGCTGGCAGGCAGCCATGAACTGCTGGTAACCATTGAAGAAAACGCCATCATGGGTGGCGCGGGCGCTGCGGTGGGTGAGTTCCTTGCCAGCCAGGCAGTGCTCAAGCCGCTTCTGCACCTGGGGCTGCCGGATATCTATGTCGAGCATGCCAAGCCTGCGCAAATGCTGGCTGAGTGCGGGCTGGATGCGGCCGGGATCGAGGCTTCGGTGAAGGCCCGCATGGTCAAGCTCGGGCTCTAGGGTGCTTTCGCGGGTGAACCCGCTCCTACGACGGCCTGCGCCCGATCACCGATGTGTGCTCACTGTAGGAGCGGGTTTACCCGCGAATACGGTAGCGGCAACAACGGTGAACGGCGGGTGAAAATTGGCCTGCAGGCCCGGCCCTTTCGCGGGTGAACCCGCTCCTACGACGGCCTGCGCCCGATCACCGATATGTGCTCACTGTAGGAGCGGGTTTACCCGCGAATACGGTAGCGCCGGCAACGGTGAACGGCGGGTGGAAATTGGCCCGCAGGCCCGGCCCTTTCGCGGGTAAACCCGCTCCTACGGGGACAGCACAGTGCTGTGGAAATCCTTTGGAACTGCCCATGAAAAAATTAGCCTGTACCACGATTCTCTGTGCCCCGACATTCCTTCTGGCCGCTGAGCGCGACGACGCCCTCAAACTCCCCGACGTGCTGATCAGCGCCAGCCGCCAGGTCGAATCGCGTACCGCCACCAGCGCTGCCAACACGGTCTTCACCCGCACCGACATCGACCGCCTGCAACCCACCAGCGTCACCGACTTGCTCTCCCGCGTGCCGGGCGTGCAAGTGGCACCTACCGGTGGCCGTGGTAGCCTGCCGGGCATCTTTATCCGTGGCACCAAGGCCGCGCAAAGCCTGGTGCTGGTCGATGGCGTGCGCATCGCCAACGCCACCTCGGGCGACAGCGGCCTGCAGTTTCTGGACATCGACCAGATCGAGCGCATCGAAGTACTGCGCGGCTCGCGCTCAGCGGTGTACGGCAGCGATGCCATTGGCGGGGTGATCCAGATCTTCACCCGACGCAGCAGTGGCCCCGGTCTGCAGCCACGCCTGCGCATGGCCGCCGGCAGCAACCAGACATTCCAACGCAGCCTGGGGCTTTCTGGCGGCAACGACTCGACCCGCTTGAACCTTGGCGCCAGCCTGGATGAAACTGCCGGTATCGACTCGACCGGGCCATCCTTCGCCAGCGATGGTGACCACGACGCCTACCGCAACAAGGCGTTGAACCTGAGCCTGAGCCACACCTTCGGTGAGCGCTTCGAGGCCGGCTTGAACCTGCTCGACAGCCGTGGTCGCAGCGAGTACGACAACCCGTTCGGCGGCTTCGACCCCGTTACCTTCGAGAGCTTCGGTCAACAACCCTACACCGACTTCAGCGTCAGCAGCCTGGGCAGCTACGTTGACGTTCAGGTCACCGAAACCTGGCATTCACGCCTTGAACTGGCACATAGCGAGAACCGGGACGACAAACGCGACAAGCTCAGCGCTGAGCGCTTCGTGTTCAACACCTACCGCGATCAGGCTACCTGGCAGAACGACCTGGCCCTCGGCGAACGGAACACCGTACTGATCGGTGGCGACTGGTACGAAGACCGCGTACACGGCACTACCGATTTCACTGAGGACAGCCGCTGGAACCGTGCCGTGTTCGCCCAGCACCGCTACCGGGGCGAGCAGTTTTCCACTGAGTTGGGGGTGCGCCATGACCGCAACCAGCAGTTTGGTGGCCAGACCACCTGGAGCGGCAGCCTGACCGTACCGCTGAACGCGAACAACGATGTGCTGCTGTCCTACAGCGAAGGCTTCCGCGCGCCAACGTTCAACGACCTGTATTACCCACAGTTCAGCAACCCGAACCTGGACCCAGAGCACTCCAGAAGCTACGAGCTGCAATGGCGCAGCCAGCTGACTGCAGAGAGCCGGCTGGAGACTTCGCTGTACCGTACCGACCTGCGCGACGCGATCATCTTTGGCCAGGACTCGATACCCCGTAACGTCGCCTCGGCACGAATCAATGGTGTGGAAATGGCGCTGGCGCAGCAATGGGGCGCCTGGCACAGCCAGCTTGGCCTGGCGCTGATCGACCCACGCGACCGCGACACTGGCCACACCCTCGCCCGCCGCGCCCGCCGCACCTTGAGCCTGGACCTGGACCGTGAGTTCGGGCGTTTCAGCGTGGGTGCCAGTTGGCAGGCGGTCAGCAGCAGTTATGACGATGAGGCCAACCGCAACCGCATCGGTGGCTATGGTCTGCTGGGTTTGCGCGGCAGTTGGGCGGCTAGCGACGAACTCAAACTCGAAGCCAAGCTGGATAACCTGCTGGACCGCAGCTACAGCCGCGCCCTTTACAGCTACGAGGGTGCGTATCACCCTTACCGCGAAGAGGGCCGCACTGTGCTCTTCAGTGTTACCTGGACACCGGCGCTTTAGCGTCCAGCAACGCACACAAGCGGGCGGTGGCTTCGATCATCTGCCCGCTGGGGCGCTCCAGCCCTTTGTCCGGCACCACCAGCAGGCGCCCATCAGCCACCGCTCGAATCTGCGGCCAAGCCTTCCAGCTGGCCAGTTGCGCCTCATCAGCTGCCAGGATGACCTGCGGATTACGCAGCAGCACGGACTCCACATTCACCTGTGGCGCCGGCTGGCCAAGGTCGGCGAACACATTGCGCGCCCCGCACACGGCCAGGGCGTCGGTCACGACCTGTCGGCCACCGAGCGTGTACAACGGCCGATCCCAGACTTGATAAAACACCTGCAAGGGTTCGTCACGCCGATACTGCTGGCGCAGCTGCTGCAGCCGCTCACGCAGGGCTCGCGCGTATGAATGACCCTGCTCGGCACGCCCGATACGCTCGGCAATGGCCTCGATCTGCTCGATCAGCTGGCTGATATCGTGGGGTTCGGCGCTGAAGGTGGCCATACCCAGGCGCTTGAGTTGGTCGCGCTGGGCCGGTGGCACACTGCCTGGCCACAGTAGCAACAGGTCGGGGCGCAGGCTGAGCAGGCGCTCCATGTCCAGTTGCCCTTGGCGCCCGACCGAAGGCAAATGGCGCAGCGCAGCCGGCCGTTCGCCACCGTCGAGCACGCCCACCAGCAGGTCGTCTGCCTGCAGCTCAAGCATGATCTCGCTCATCGAGGGGGCCAGACTGACGACACGCAGCGGTTCTGCAGCCAGTACAGTGCAGGCGAACAACGCCAGCAGGCCAGGTAGCAGTCGCATCAGCCCAGCTGGCGCGGAATGCGATAGAGGTACAGCACTACTACGGTAGACAATGCGAGGAGGATCTGCGGCACTGCCTCCAGACCGACCAGCACCGACAGTGCGGCGACCCAAGCCGGGAAGCAGGCATACAGCATGGCCATGCGCCGCACCCGCGCCAGTTCGATCCAGGCAGCGGCTTCTTCGCCCGTGCCGAGCACCTTTGAGGTGGCAATAAGTGCGCGCTTGTAGGCACCGAAGCGCGGCAGGCTGAGGAACATGGTGGCCGCACCGGCGATGAACAGTGGCATGGCCAACACCGGGATCATTGCATCACCGCCCCCAAAGGCCCAAGCCATGACTGGCAGCGGCACCAGGCCCACCGCCAGGTACTGCCACCAGGCCAGCGCCAGACGTCGCTTGACCTCGGCGCGAGTCACGCCTGGGGCACCTCGCCCTGGTGTTCGTTGCCCAGCATGTGGCCCAACTTGCCGGCCTTCGTCGCCAGGTAGTAGCGGTTGTGCGGGTTATGCCCGGTGTGCAGCGGCACACGCTCGGCAACCACGATGTTCATGTCGGTCAGGGCTTTGACCTTGCGCGGATTGTTGGTCATCAGGCGCAGCGACTTCACGCCCAGGTGCTCGAGCATCGGCAGGCATATGGCGTAGTCACGCTGGTCGGCAGCGAAGCCCAGGCGTTCGTTGGCTTCGACGGTGTCGGCGCCACCATCCTGCAGCTCGTAGGCGCGGATCTTGTTCAGCAGGCCGATGCCACGGCCTTCCTGACGCAGGTACAACAGCACCCCACGGCCTTCGCGGGCGATGGCCTGCAGCGCGGCTTCCAGCTGCGAGCCGCAGTCGCAGCGCTGGCTGAACAGTGCATCGCCGGTCAGACACTCGGAATGCAGGCGCCCCAGTACCGGCTGGCCGTCCGCGATATCACCCAGGCTGAGCACCACATGCTCACGGCCTGTGGCTTCGTCGAGAAAGCCATGCATGGTGAAGGTCGCGAAGGGCGTCGGGAGTTTAGAGGCGGCAACAAAGACGACGGGCACGTTGTGCTCCTGGAATAAGTAGGAAATTTCTCGTGGGCCGATTGTATCAGCAGGTTGGGGGATATGGGCTGGCTGTATACGGTGGCTTAAGATCGAAAAGTTCGATACTTATTAAAAAGCCATCGCTCAATCACAAGCCCGCTGCCACAGGGGGCCGCGATGTACCTTGGTGTATTCAGCCTCAGTGCGGGTGACTACCCGCGTTGAACGGATAGGGCTGTTTCCAGTGCTCGAAAATCGGTTTCAGTTCGCCGCTACGCACCAGCTCCTTCATGCGCTTGTCGAACAGGTCGCACAGGGCCTTGGCCTGGTCGTTACGGGCAAAAGCCAGGTACAACGGCAACTCGGCCACGTGGGTACGGCGGAAGCGCTCAGGCTGGGAGGCTTGCCCTAGCACGTAGTCGACCTCGGTCAGTGCGTCGATGTAGTAGTCCACCCGGTCGTGCTCGAGCATCGGCAAAATGCCCTCGCGACGCTGGATTTCGCGGAATTCGTGCACATTGGGCAAGTAGCTGCCGTAATCATAACCACGCACCCAAGCCAACCGGTACTTGCCGATGGTATCCAGGGTAGGCGCAGGTTTGCTGGCCAGCCCCAGGGCATAGATGTGGTCCATGTCGAAGTGCCAGCGCGGGTACAGGTTGTCGTCGTTCTCTTCCTTGTACGAGCCAACCCAGGCATCAGCCTCGCCGCGCTTGACCAGGCCAACCGCCCGGCTGTAGGGCGCGCTCTGGGTAACCACCTCGACGCCGGCCGGCTCGAACACTTTGCGCAGCACATCCCAGGCCACCCCGGTACCGTCGGCATTGGTGTAGTCGAGCCACTCCTCGCTAACCAGATGGATCTGTTTCGGGATGCCCTCGGCAGCTGTTACCCACGGGGCAATACTCAGCAGCATTGCCAGCAGTACAGTCCTTACGGCCATTCACGCACTCCCTGTTTCAGGCAACCGCCCACACCAGAACCTGCATGCCCAGCCAGGCAAACACGCCGGCCAGGATATCGTCGAGCATGATGCCGACGCCCCCGTGCACATGACGATCGATCCAGCGGATCGGCCACGGCTTGAGGATGTCGAAGAAGCGGAACATCAGGAACCCTGCCAACAGCCACTGCCAGCCCTCCGGCACCAGCCAGAGGGTGATCCACATGCCGACAATCTCGTCCCAGACAATGCCTTCATGGTCGTGTACACGCAAGTCATTGGCAACTTTGCCGCACAACCAGAAGCCAAACAGCATGCTCACGCCGAGCAACAGCCAGTATCCCCAGTCGGGCAACATCTGCCAAAGCGGGATAAACGGTATGGCCACCAGCGAGCCCCAGGTACCTGGCGCCTTGGGCAAGGTGCCAGAACCGAAGCCAAAAGCGATGAAGTGCCACGGGTTGCGCCAGACCGAAGGCGGAACGAACTCCGCAGGCACCTGGTTGGGGTGATCGGTCACGGTCTCTCCCTAAAGTGTTGATAGCCCCGCTGGACGGGGGTTATGTCCTGGCCCTGCGCGTCGCGCAAGGTCACGCCTTGCCCTTCGAGCACACGACCGACGGTATGCACTTCGATAAAATCGAAGGCTGCCAAGGGCGCCAGCGCCTCGGGTGGCAAGGTGAAGGCCAGTACGTAATCGTCGCCACCGGTAAGCGCCGCCTGCACGGCTGCTTCACGGCCGAGGAAGGCCTCCAGAGCAGGAGACACTGGCACTTGCGCCAGGTTCACCTCCAACGCGACACCGGATGCCTTGGCAATATGCCCACAGTCGGCGAGCAGCCCGTCGGAGATGTCCAGCGCCGCCGTGGCCCGGCCACGCAGCAGGGCACCGAGGGTGAGCTGCGGCATCGGTGACCAGTAATGGGCCAGCAGCGGCTCGGCCTGCGCGGCAGGCGCCTCGCGCTCGCCCAGCACCAAGGGCAATGCACCGGCGGCCTTGCCCAGCGAACCGCCGACACACAACAGGTCACCCGGCCTTGCACCGCTGCGGCGCAAGGCCTGGCCAGCCGGCACGCGGCCGAACACGGTGACGGTGATACTCAAGGGGCCGCGCGTCGTGTCACCACCGATCAGACTCATGCGGCAACGGTGGGCCATGCGACCAAGGCCGTCGGCATAGGCCGCCAGCCAGTCAGGGCCAACGTCAGGGAGGGTCAGTGCGAGGGTAAAGCCGATTGCAGTCGCGCCCATGGCTGCCAGGTCACTGGCCGCCACAGCCAACGATCGCTGGCCAAGCAGCAACGGATCGCAAACAGCAGGAAAGTGCACCCCGGCGACCAGGGTGTCGGTCGACACCGCCAGTTGCTCACCGGGGGGAAGGTCCAGCAGGGCACAGTCGTCGCCGATACCCAGCGCCACGCCCTCGCCACCCTGCGCACAGGGCGCAGCGGCGAAGTAATGGTTGATCAGCTCGAACTCACCCATGACCAGGCAGCGCCAGGATCAGCGCTTGTTCGCCTTGACTTCTGCTTCACGCAGCGCCGGGGCTAGCTTGTCGAGCACGCCGTTGACGAACTTGTGGCCGTCAGTGGCACCGAAGACCTTGGCCAGCTCCACGCCTTCGTTGATCACGACGCGGTACGGCACGTCGACGCGTTTGATCAGTTCCCAGGTGGACAGACGCAGCACGGCCAGCTCGACCGGGTCGAGCTCTTCCAGTGCGATGGTCATGCAAGGCACCAGCGCTTTGTCGATTTCGCCCTTGATTGCCGGGACCCCATGCAGGATCTCGCGGAAATAGGCACCGTCGACATCGGTGAAATCGTTATCCACCCGGAACTGCGCTTCGATCTCGTTCAGCGAATGCTGGGCCATGTGCCACTGGTAGAGGGCCTGGGTCGCGAGCTTGCGGGCTTCGCGGCGCTTGGCGCTCTTCGAGGGCTTGCCGGCATCCGCAGGTTTTGGATCGCGCGGGTTGAAACGATCGCTTTCGTCGCTAATCACTTGGCCTCCAACTGCGCCAGCAGGCTGACCATTTCCAGTGCGGACAGGGCAGCTTCAGCACCTTTGTTGCCGGCTTTGGTGCCAGAACGCTCGATGGCTTGCTCGATGGAGTCGACGGTCAGTACGCCGAAGGCCACCGGAACACCGAACTCCATGGACACCTGGGCCAGGCCCTTGGTGCACTCGCCCGCCACGTATTCGAAGTGCGGGGTACCGCCACGGATCACGGCGCCCAGGGCGATGATCGCGTCGTAGGCGCCTTGCTGGGCGACCTTCTGTGCCACCAGCGGGATCTCGAATGCACCCGGGGCACGGATGATGGTGATGTCGCTTTCGCTGACACCGTGGCGTACCAGGGCATCAACGGCACCGCTTACCAGGCTTTCGACAACGAAGCTGTTGAAGCGGCCAACCACCAAAGCATAGCGACCTTTGGGGGCGATGAAGGTACCTTCGATGGTCTTCAGGGTCATTCCGATATTCTCATCTTCAAGAGCGAGGCCGCATACAAGCGGCCTCGACAGGGGTCTGGACTCGAGCAGAGGGCGTCAATGCCGCCTCAAGTCACTCGGAGGGCACGTATTCTACAACTTCCAGATCGAATCCGGATATCGCGTTGAACTTCATCGGCGAACTCATCAGGCGCATCTTGCGCACACCGAGGTCGCGCAGGATCTGCGAACCGGCCCCCACGGTGCTGTAGGTAGTCGGTGCCTTGGCCGGTGCATCGCCCGCGCTTTCGCGGATGTGCGCCAGCAGCACGTCGCCGTCCAGCGGGTGCCCCAGCAGCAGCACCACGCCACTGCCGGCTTCGGCCACTGCGGCCATGGCCGCGCGCAGGCTCCAGCGGCCTGGCTGCTTGACCAGCAGCAGGTCACGCAGTGGGTCCATATTGTGTACCCGTACCAAGGTCGGCTCTTCGGCGCAGATCTTGCCCAGGGTCAAGGCCATGTGCACGTCGCCTTCGACCGCGTCACGGTAGGTGACCAGGTTGAACTCACCCAGCTCGCTCTCCACCGATTGCTCGGAAACACGCTGCACGGTGCGCTCGTGGATCATGCGGTAGTGGATCAGGTCGGCAATGGTGCCGATCTTCAGGCCGTGCTCGGCGGCGAACACTTCCAGTTCGGCGCGGCGCGACATGGTGCCGTCGTCGTTCATCACTTCGCAGATCACGCCGCTTGGCTCGAAACCGGCCATGCGCGCCAGGTCACAGGCGGCTTCGGTGTGGCCGGCACGCGCCAGCGTACCGCCTGGCTGGGCCATCAGCGGGAAGATGTGACCAGGGCTGACAATGTCTTCGGCCTTGGCGTCCTTGGCAGCAGCAGCCTGCACAGTGCGGGCGCGGTCGGCGGCGGAAATACCGGTGGTGACGCCCTCGGCGGCCTCGATCGACACGGTGAACTTGGTGCCGAAGCCCGAGCCGTTGCGCGGCGCCATCAACGGCAGCTTCAGCGTTTCGCAACGCTCGCGGGTCATCGGCATGCAGATCAGGCCACGGGCATGCTTGGCCATGAAGTTGATGTGCTCCGGCTGGCAGCATTCGGCCGCCATGATGATGTCGCCTTCGTTCTCGCGGTCTTCGTCATCCATCAGGATGACCATTTTGCCCTGGCGGATGTCTTCGACCAGTTCTTCGATGCTGTTGAGCGCCACGCGGCACCCCCTTCTCAATCAGGATTTCAAGAAGCCATTGGCGGCCAGGAAGCTTTCGGTAATGCCACTGCCCTTGCTCGGTTCGGCGGCCTTGTCACCCAGCAGCAAGCGCTCCAGGTAACGGGCCAGCAGGTCGACCTCAAGGTTTACCCGACGCCCTGCACGGTAATCGGCCATGATGGTTTCGGACAGAGTGTGCGGGACAATGGTCAGCTCGAACTCGGCGCCATTGACCTCATTGACCGTCAGGCTGGTGCCGTCGACGGTGATCGAACCCTTGTGGGCGATGTACTTGGCCAGTTCCTTCGGTGCACGCACGCGGAACTGGATGGCGCGAGCGTTATCGCTGCGCGAAATGATTTCGCCAACCCCGTCGACGTGGCCGCTGACCAGGTGCCCGCCCAGGCGGGTGGTGGGGGTCAGGGCTTTTTCCAGGTTGACCTTGCTGCCGCTCTTGAGGTCGATGAAGGCGGTGCGCTTGAGGGTTTCGACGCTGACATCGGCCCAAAAGCCGTCGCCCGGCAGTTCTACGGCCGTGAGGCATACACCGTTGACGGCGATGCTGTCGCCGAGCTTGACGTCCCCCAGGTCGAGCTTGCCGGTTTCTACGTAGACGCGCACGTCACCACCCTTGGGGGTCAGGCTGCGGATGGTGCCGATGGATTCGATGATGCCGGTGAACATGGGGTCTTCCTCAAAAACGGTTTGCGCGGGGCAAGCCCGGCATTATACGCCGGGCGCTGGCAGGGGGATGGCCGTGACCCGCCAGTCATCGCCCA
This sequence comes from Pseudomonas sp. KCJK9058, assembly GCF_046230975.1. Lineage (NCBI taxonomy): Bacteria > Pseudomonadati > Pseudomonadota > Gammaproteobacteria > Pseudomonadales > Pseudomonadaceae > Pseudomonas > Pseudomonas sp. KCJK9058. The sequence continues at coordinate 3,725 of NZ_JBJJLR010000031.1, read as the reverse complement.
CTGCGCGCATTTCGGTAATTTTCAGCCGTGGTGCTTCGCTCATCTTGTCCATCGGCCAGTCCAGCAGTGGCCGGGCCTGAGAGCCGAGGAAGGTGCCAGCGACGAACAGCTGGTACTCGTCGACCAGGCCTTGCCGTGCGAAGGCACCGACCAGGCCGGCACCGGCTTCCAGCAGGATTTCGTTGACGCCGCGGGCAGCCAGGGCGCGAAGCAGCGCCGCCAGGTCGACCTGGCCATTGTCGCCCGGCAAGCTGAGCAATTCGTGGCCGGCAGCGGCATAGCGCGGGTCATCTGCGACAGCAGTCACCACCAGCGCTGGGCCCGCCTGGAAGAACGGCGCCGCCAGTGGCAGGCGCAGGCGGCCATCAACCAGCACCCGCAAGGGTGTGCGGCTGAGTGCCAGGGCGGTTGTTTCGGCATCCAGGCCCAGCTCGGCGCCACGCACGGTCATGCGTGCGTTGTCTGCCAGCACGCTGGCGGCGCTGGTCAGCACCACGCTGGAGCGGGCGCGCAAGCGCTGCACGGCTGAGCGCGCGGCCGGCCCGGTGATCCACTGGCTTTCACCACTGGCCATGGCAGTGCGGCCATCCAGGCTCATGGCCAGCTTGGCGCGAACGAACGGCAGGCCGTGCTCCATGCGCTTGAGGAAGCCTGGGTTGAGGGCGCGGGCCTCGGCTTCGAGCACTCCGCTGGCCACTTCGATTCCAGCTTCGGCCAGGCGCCGCAGGCCCTGCCCCGCCACTTGAGGGTTAGGGTCCTGCATGGCGGCTACGACACGCGCCACGCCGGCCTTGACCAGTGCTTCGGCACACGGTGGCGTACGGCCATGATGGCTGCATGGTTCCAGGGTGACGTAGGCACAAGCACCGCGGGCAAGTTCACCGGCCTGGCGCAGAGCATGCACTTCGGCATGGGGCTCGCCGGCGCGCACGTGCCAGCCTTCACCGACCACTTCGCCATCGCGCACGATCACGCAGCCTACGCGCGGGTTCGGGTGGGTGGTGTACAGGCCTTTACGCGCCAGCTCCAGCGCGCGGGCCATGTAGTGAGCGTCGAGAATGGCAGCTTGGCTGGGCATGTTCACTCTTTAGCTGGCTCACGGGCCAGGCGGTCGATTTCTTCGCGGAACTCGTCGAGGTCCTGGAAGCGCCGGTACACCGAAGCAAAGCGGATATAGGCCACTTCATCGAGTTTGCGCAACTCGGCCATGACCATTTCACCGACCACCAACGATTTGACTTCGCGCTCGCCTGTGGCACGCAGCCGGCTCTTGATGTGCGCCAGCGCAGCTTCCAGGCGCTCGACGCTGACCGGACGCTTTTCCAGGGCCCGTTGCATACCAGCGCGCAGCTTTTCTTCGTCGAAGGGCTGACGCGTGCCGTCCTGCTTGATCAGCCGGGGCAGCACCAGCTCGGCGGTTTCGAAGGTGGTGAAGCGCTCGCCGCAGGCCACGCATTCACGGCGGCGGCGCACCTGCTCGCCCTCGGCGACGAGGCGAGAGTCGATGACCTTGGTGTCGTTGGCACCGCAAAAGGGACAGTGCATGGTGGCAGGCAACAAAAAAAGGGAGGGCCATGGTAGCGCATTGCACTGGCAAGACAAGCCAAAGGGGTTAACATCCATGGGAAATATGCCCGTGAAGGACTCCCCCATGCACTACCGAGCGCTCGTCGTGCTGTGCTGCGCCGCTCTGCTTGCCGCCTGCGGCAGCGACAGGCCAAAGACCGACAACCCAGTGCCCGCGCCAGCCCCTTCGGCCAAGTCCGAAGTACTGGGCCCGCTGCCGGCCTACCAGCGCGAGCTGAGCGGCACCTTGCTGGAAATTCCGGCGGGTGCCGAGGTGGAACTGGCCTTGCTGGTGATCGACGAGCGCGACCGCCCGCAGCGCCTACTGGCCAGCAGCAACCTGACCGGTACCGGCCAGGCGCTGCCCTACCACCTGCGTTTCAACCCCGAAGCCTTCCCGCCCGGTGCCCGGGTCGAACTGCGTGGCCGCGCCAGCAACTCCGGCCAGCTGATCATGCACCTGCCCCCGGTGCGCATTACCCAGGCACAAACCCAGGCCACCGGCCCGCTGCGTTTCGAGAAGGCGCCTTAAGTGATGCCGCTGGCTCTGCAACAGGCCCTCAGCGGCCTGATCGGCGAAGCACGCCTGATCGTCAGCGAACTGCCCGACTGTGACCTGAAGCTATGGCTGATCGACGACCAGAACATGGATCGCGCCTTCAGCAGCGAAGAAACCCGGCGCATTCTTGAAGAACCTCCCTATTGGAGCTTCTGCTGGGCCAGCGGGCTGGCAATGGCCCGCTACCTGGCCGAACACCCGGAATGGGTGGCGGGCAAGCGCGTGCTGGACTTTGGCGCCGGCTCTGGTATCGCCGGCATTGCTGCTGCACGCGCCGGTGCACGGGAAGTGGTGGCCTGCGACTTCGACCCGCTGGCCCTCGATGCCTGCCGTGCGAATGCAGCACTGAACGGAGTGACATTACGCTACAGCAGCGATTTTTTTGCCGAGGAAGACCGCTTCGACCTGATCCTGGTTGCCGATGTGCTGTACGACCGCGCCAACCTGCCGCTGCTGGATGCCTTCCTGAGCCGCGGTCGACAGGCCTTGGTGGCCGACTCGCGGGTACGTGACTTTCACCACCCGTTGTACCAGCAATTGGGCGTGCTCGACGCACTGACCCTGCCGGACCTGGCCGAGCCACACGAATTCCGCCGGGTCAGCCTGTACCACGCCAGCCGCGACACCTTATAGTGGTGCCATACACGAGTTTGCGAGAGTCGCGATGACCCAAGACACGCCTTACATTTTCGACGCCACCGATACTAACTTCCAGCAACTGGTGATCGAGAACTCCTTCCACAAGCCAGTGCTGGTGGACTTCTGGGCCGAGTGGTGCGCGCCGTGCAAGGCGCTGATGCCATTGCTGGCAAAGATTGCCGAGGGTTACCAGGGCGAACTGCTGCTGGCCAAGATCAACTGCGACGTGGAGCAACAGGTGGTTGCCCAGTTCGGCATCCGTAGCCTGCCGACAGTGGTGCTGTTCAAGGACGGTCAGCCGGTGGACGGTTTTGCCGGGGCGCAACCGGAGTCGGCGATCCGCGCCATGCTCGAGCCGCATGTACAAATGCCAGCCGCGCCCACCGCCTCGCCACTGGAGCAGGCAAAGGCGCTATTTGCCGAAAGCCGTTTTGCCGAAACCGAAGCGCTGTTGCAGGCGCTGCTGGGTGAGGACAACAGCAATGTCGAGGCGCTGATCCTGTATGCCCGCTGCCTGGCCGAGCGTGGCGAGCTGGGCGAAGCGCAAGTGGTGCTGGATGCGGTCAAGACTGACGAACACAAAGCTGCACTGGCCGGTGCCAAGGCCCAGCTGACCTTCCTGCGCCAGGCTGCCAGCCTGCCGGAAGTGGCAGACCTTAAAAGCCGTCTGGCGCAGAACCCGCAAGACGACGAGGCAGCTTATCAGCTGAGCATTCAGCAACTGGCGCGCCAGCAGTATGAGGCGGCGCTGGACGGGCTGCTGAAGCTGTTCCAGCGTAACCGTGGCTACGAGAACGGGCTGCCGCAGAAGGCGCTGTTGCAGGTGTTCGAATTGCTGGGTGGCGATCACCCGCTGGTTGGTGTTTATCGTCGCAAGCTGTCGGCGGCGATGTTCTGAGTGACCTTGAAGCCTGCGCTGGACCTGTGGGCGGGCATGCCCGCGAAGAACCAGCGCAGTGGA
>NZ_JBJJLR010000030.1:0-64480 GCF_046230975.1 Pseudomonas sp. KCJK9058 | reverse complement strand
TGCGGCGGCCAACGGCGGTATGCTGGACGCCTGCCTGGGAGAGTGAATACATGGCCTTCGATTTTGATCTGTTCGTGATTGGCGCCGGGTCCGGTGGTGTGCGCGCAGCGCGTTTTGCTGCCGGTTTTGGTGCAAAAGTGGCAGTGGCGGAAAGCCGCTACCTGGGGGGGACCTGCGTCAACGTCGGTTGTGTGCCGAAAAAACTGCTGGTATACGGCGCGCACGTTGCCGACGAACTGGAGCAAGCCGCGGGTTTCGGCTGGACGTTGGAAGAGGGGCATTTCGACTGGGGCACCCTGATTGCCAACAAGAATCGGGAAATCGAGCGCCTTAACGGCATCTACCGTAACCTGCTGGTCAACAGCGGGGTGACCCTGTTGCAGGGACACGCGCGTCTGACGGGTGCCAACGAAGTGGAAGTGGACGGTCAGCGCTACACCGCCGAGCATATCCTCATCGCTACCGGTGGCTGGCCGCAGGTACCGGACATCCCCGGCAAGGAACTGGCCATCACCTCCAACGAAGCCTTCTACCTCAAGGACTTGCCGCGCCGCGTGCTGGTGGTGGGTGGGGGTTATATCGCCGTCGAATTCGCCGGCATCTTCCAAGGCCTGGGGGCCGACACCACACTGCTGTACCGTGGCGACCTGTTCCTGCGCGGCTTCGATGGCTCGGTGCGCACCCACCTGAAGGAAGAGCTGGAAAAACGCGGCCTCGACCTGCAGTTCAACGCCGATATCCAGCGTATCGACAAGCTTGAAGATGGCCGCCTGAAAGCCACGCTCAAGGACGGCCGCGAGCTGGTCGCCGATTGTGTGTTCTATGCCACTGGCCGGCGCCCGATGCTGGACAATCTGGGCCTGGAGAACACCGGCGTCGAGCTGGATAAGCGCGGCTACATCCGGGTTGATGAGCAGTACCAGACCACCGCGCCCTCGATTCTCGCCATTGGTGATGTGATCGGCCGTGTGCAGTTGACCCCAGTGGCCTTGGCTGAAGGCATGGCCGTGGCGCGGCGCTTGTTCAAACCCGAGCAATACCGCCCGGTGGATTACCAGAACATCCCCACTGCGGTGTTCAGCCAGCCACCCATCGGTACCGTAGGCTTGACCGAAGAGCAGGCGCTGGAGGCCGGGCACAAGGTGCAGGTATTCGAAAGCCGCTTCCGGGCCATGAAGCTGACCCTGACCGACATTCAGGAAAAGACCCTGATGAAGTTGGTGGTCGATGCCGAGACCGACAAGGTGCTGGGCTGCCACATGGTCGGTCCTGACGCTGGCGAGATCATTCAGGGCCTGGGCATTGCACTTAAAGCCGGTGCGACCAAGCAGCAGTTTGACGAAACCATCGGCGTGCACCCGACGGCGGCCGAAGAGTTCGTGACCATGCGCACCGTCACCCGCTGATGACGTGGAGCCTGCTGTACAGCCTGTAGACGCAGCCTTGTGCTGCGACGAGGTCCTTGCTGACACCGGAATGTTTCTGTCATTCGGGCCTCGTTGCAGCACAAGGCTGCTTCAGGGGTGTGTACAAGGCCGGATCAATACACCCACACCTCGACCCGCCGGTTGCGCAGCCGGCCTTGCTCCTGTTCATTGCCGGCCACTGGCAATTCATCGCCCATCCCGGTCACCTGCAGCACCTCCACGCCACCACGCGCCAGTTCGCGGCGCACTGCTTGCGCACGCAGGCGGGAGAGCAGGGCTGCGCGCCCGGGCGTTTCCTTGGGGTCGCCGAACCCCACCAGCACTGCCTTGCCCTGCAGCTTCCCGGCCTGGCGCAGGTACTCTGCCACCCGCTGCACATCGCGCAAGGCCTTGTTGTCCAGCCTGGCGCTTCCTTCCTGGAAGCGGAAGTTCACACTCAGCCGCTGCGCCTGCAGGGCCAGGATGCGATAGCGCGGTGGCATGTCGCTTTGGGGGGCGACAGACAGGGCCTTGATCTGCTGCGAAACGAAACCCTGCTGGGCGATGATCGCCTGGCCGGCCGGGCTCTGAGCGAAATCGACCAGGGCCTTGGCCTGGGGCTTGGGGTTGGCCGGCAGGTAAAAGTACAGGCGCCGTGAGAGCGGGTAGTCCTCGCTGGCCACACGTGCGCGCTCTGGCAGCATGGCCGGCGCGTCGCCTTCGGCCACCGCCAGCACCTTGGCCCCGTGTACGGCGGCCAGGCTGCTGAAACCGATGGCCTGGCGGTCGGTACCCACGCGTTGCGCCAGTTCGTCGCTGGACTCGAAGCGCCTGGCCTTGGCCGAAAGTTCGCCGTGCTGAGGTTCCAGCACCAGCGCCTTGAAGGTCTCGAAAGTGCCGGAACGGTCGTCACGGGCATACAGATGAATGGCCCCGCCAGGTATGCCCAGTTGTTCCCAGCGCTGGATCTGACCGGAGAAAATCTGCGCCAGTTGCCGGGTGTCCAGTTGGGGTATCGGGTTGTCGGGGTGGACGATGATCGCGACGCCGTCGAGGCCGATCACTTGTTCTGCGCCGGCTGCGCGCAGGTCGCCCAGCGCCTGCAACTGGCGCACTTCACTGTCGTTGATCGGTCGCGAGGCGGCGGCCAGGTCAGCCTCGTCACGGCCCAGCGCGACAAAGCCTGTGCTTGAGCCGTGGGCGGCAATGTCGATGCGCAAGGGCTGACCATGCACGTCGCGGGCGGTAATCACCCGCTCGTTGGCGACCTTGCCTGGCTGTTGTTCGATGGCGGTGGCCTGCTGCGCGCGCAATTGCCCCTGCACCAGCGCCGGTATCAAGGCCGTGCCGATGGTGTTGGAGCCTTGGACACGCAGATGCAGGGGCTCAGACAAGGTCGCTAGTGGAAGCAAGGTGAGCAGCAAGACAAGCAGGCGGAGCATGCCGGGTGGCCTATGGCACAGTGTTGGCCGGCAGAGTACGACAGTGGCGTGATGATAATGTGACGGGGGCGTACACCTTCCAGCGTGCAGCGCCTGCCCGATCGTGCGCCCCGCGGGCGGCGCTCGATCTGGCAGGCGCTGCAACGCTGAAGAGGTTAATGTGCCCCGGCCGACTTGCTCAGGTCGCTCTCGGCCCATTCGGTATAAATGCAGGCGTCGGCCACTGCCCAACGCACCTTCACGCTGTCGCCCGGCTGCATCGGCATGCCCGCGGCCGACAGGGCCTTCACCGTCAGCTCGGTACCCCCTGCAGTCACCACATGACAGGTCTGGCTTTCACCCAGGAACAGCACTTCGCCCACCTTGGCACTGACCTCGTTCCAGCCTGCCGGCAATGGCTCGCGCGCCGCTTGTTCGGCGGTCAGGGCCAGGGCTTTTTCCGGACGCACCATGATCAGCGCATCCTGCTCGGCGGCCAGGCCTGGGGTGAGGCGGATGGCCACTGGTTGGCCCTCGAAGCTGCCTGCGCCATTGCTGCTGGCCTTGATCCGCAGGAAGTTGGAGTTGCCCAGGAACGACGCAACAAAGGCATTCGGCGGATTCTGGTACAAGTCGTACCCGGTGCCCAGGCCGACGATCTTGCCGTGGCTGAAGATGGCGATGCGCTGCGACAGGCGCATCGCCTCTTCCTGGTCGTGGGTCACGTAGACAATGGTAATGCCCAGGCGGCGGTGCAGCTGGCGCAGTTCGTCCTGCAGGTCTTCACGCAGCTTCTTGTCCAGCGCGCCAAGCGGCTCGTCCATCAGCAGGATGCGTGGCTCGTACACGAGCGCCCGGGCAATTGCCACGCGCTGCTGTTGGCCGCCAGACATCTGTGACGGCTTGCGGTGGGCGAACTTCTCCAGTTGCACCAGCTTGAGCATGGCCTCGACGCGCTTGCTGGTTTCGGCAGCATTGAGCTTGCGGATGGCCAGCGGGAAGGCGATGTTGTCGCGCACGTTCAGGTGCGGGAACAGCGAATAGCGCTGGAACACCATGCCGATGTCACGCTTGTGCGGCGGCACGTTGACCAGCGACTGGCCGTCGACCAGGATCTCGCCGCTGCTGGGTGTTTCGAAGCCGGCCAGCATCGACAGGGTGGTGGACTTGCCCGAGCCGCTGGAACCAAGAAAGGTCAGAAACTCGCCGTCCTGGATCTCCAGGTCGAGGTTGTCCACGGCGGTGAAGTCGCCGTAGTGCTTGTTCAGGCCGCGCAGGCTGACCAGGGTTTTGCCGTGCGCGTTGTCTTTGATCACTGCACTCATTGTTGTTTTCTCCGCGCTCAGGCGTTTTCGGTGCGCCGGCGCAAGGCGGCGGCAATGAACATGACCAGCAACGACAGGCCGATCAGCAAGGTCGAAGCCACGGCGATGACCGGGCTAAGGTCCTGGCGCAAGGTGGTCCACATCTTCACTGGCAGGGTCTGCAGGTCGGGGCTGGCCATCATCACGCTCAGCACCACTTCATCCCAGGACACCAGGAAAGCGAACAGGCCACCGGCGATCATGCCGGGGCGGATGGCCGGGAACGTGACCTTGAAAATGGCCTGCAGGCGTGAGGCACCACAGATCACCGCAGCATCTTCGATCGACTGGTCGAACAGCTTCAGCGAGTTGATGATCGAGATGATCGTGAACGGCAGGGCGACGATCACGTGGCTGACCACGAAGGCGAACAGCGTGCCGGTGTAACCTAGCTTGAGGAACAGTGCGTATACCGCCACGGCAATGATCACCAGCGGCACGATCATCGGCATGGTAAACAGCCCGTACAGCAGCTCGCGGCCCGGGAAGCGGCCACGCACCAGGGCGAATGCGCTGGGCAGGCCCAGCAACACGGCGGCGATGGTGGTCAGCACGGCCACCTTCAGGCTGGCCAGTGCGGCGTCCATCCACTCCGGGTTGGAGAAGAACTGGCCGTACCACTTGAAGGTCCAGCCCGGTGGCGGGAACACCAGCCACTGTGACGAGCCGAATGACAGCAACACGATGAAGACCACCGGCAGCAGCAGGAAGGCCGCGATGACCCCGGTGGTCAGGTACAGGCCCGTACGCAGCGGGCGGCCCATGGCATTGGGAGACAGGAGCATGGCGGTTTACCTCGCGTTGCCAACCGGGGATTCCGGCTGCAGCTTCAGGTACAGGTAGAAGAGCACCAGGGTGATCGCTACCAGCAGTGCGGCAGCGGCGCTGGCCAGGCCCCAGTTGAGGAACGACTGCACCTGCTGGATGATGAATTCAGGCAGCATCATGTTCTGCGCGCCCCCCAGCAGCGCCGGGGTGACGTAGTAACCGAGCGACATCACGAACACCATCAGCGCCCCGGAGAACAGCCCCGAGCGGCACAGCGGCAGGAACACCTTCCAGAAGTTGGTCCACGGGCTGGCACCACAGATCGAACCTGCCTGCAGCACCATCGGGTCGATGGCGTGCATGGTCGCCTGCAGTGGCAGCACGATGAACGGGATCATGATGTAGCTCATGCCGATTACCACGCCGGTGAGGTTGTGCACCATTTCCAGCGGGGCATCGATGATGCCCATGGCCATCAACGCCTTGTTGATCACGCCCGAGCTCTGCAGCAGCACCAGCCACGAGTAGGTACGTGCCAGCAGGCTGGTCCACATCGACAACAGCACGATGTTCAGCAGCCAGCGGCCCCAGCCCTTGGGCACCAGGGTGATTGCCCAGGCCAGCGGGAAGCCCAGCAGCACGCTGATCAGGGTAACCACGCCGGCCACCGAGAAGGTGTTGAACAGCACCCGTGCATAGGCCGAGTTGGCGAACAGCTGCTCGTAGTTACCCAGCCCTGGCGTTGGCTCCAGCACCCCGCGCAGCAGCAGGCCGACCAGCGGGGCGAAGAAGAACACGCCAAGGAACAGCAGGGCGGGCAGCAGGTTGCGGCTGCCTTTCCAGCGCTGGCTCAGGCTGGCACGGCGCGGTGCGGTGCCCGGGGCGCCGGCGCCCGTGGGGGCACCTTGCGCGTTTTGCAGGGCGTTGATGGCGACTTTCATTTGACCAACCACTCATTCCAGCGCGCGGCGATGGCTTGACCGTTCTTGGCCCAGTAGGCGAAGTCGAGGGTGACCTGGTCCTGGGCGTAGGCAGTTGGCAGGTTTGGCGCGAGGTCCTTGTCCAGCTTGGCCACGCTGTCGACGTTGACCGGCGCATAGGCGGTTTTGTTGGCGAATTCGGCCTGGCCCTCGGCGCTGCTGGCGTTGGCCAGGAATTTCATGGCCGCTTCCTTGTTCTTGGCGCCTTTGGGGATGACCAGGAAGTCGGCCATGACCAGGTTCTGCTTCCAGCTCACACCCACCGGTGCACCGTCTTGCTGCAGGGCGTAGACACGGCCATTCCAGAACTGGCCGAGCGAGGCTTCACCTGAGGCCAGCAACTGCTGTGACTGGGCGCCACCGCCCCACCAGACGATGTCTTTCTTGATGGTGTCGAGCTTCTTGAAGGCGCGGTCCAGGTCCAGCGGGTACAGCTTGTCAGGGGCTACGCCGTCGGCCAGCAGGGCCAGTTCCAGCACGCCGGGGCTGGGCCATTTGTACAGGGCTCGCTTGCCGGGGTAGGCCTTGGTGTCGAACAGCGCGGTCCAGTCCACCGGCTTGTTGGCCCCGAGCTTGCCTTCGTTGTAGCCGAGCACGAAGGAGAAGAAGAATGAGCCGACGCCATGATCGGAGACGAAGCGTGGGTCGATCTTGTCGCGCTTGATCTGGTTGAAGTCGAGGGGTTCGAGCAGGCCTTCGCTGGCGGCACGCAGGGCAAAGTCGGCTTCGACGTCGACCACGTCCCACTGCACGTTTCCGCTCTCGACCATGGCCTTGAGCTTGCCGTAGTCGGTGGGACCGTCCTGCACGACCTTGATGTTCGTGGCTTTGGTGAACGGTACTGCCCACGCTTCTTTCTGGGCGTCCTGGGTCGTACCGCCCCAGCTGACGAAGTTGAGGCTGTCGGCGGCCTGGGCGGCCTGACATGCCAGGGTCAGCAGGCTGGCGGACAGCACTGCGGTTACACGTTTGCTTAACAGCATGGTTACGCCCTCGTTGCTTTTGTTATTCGAGGCGGGGCTTGTGGTGCGCCCGCCAACTGTGTTCGGGGAGCAGCTAAAACAAAGTGTCCTGATGGCCGTTTTTAATTGTAGGTGCCGGCCTGAAGACTCAAGGTCTACGGGATATCATATTATGGTATTCCAAGATTTTGGCAAGAGGTATGGGGCGACCGGCCATCACTCTGCCTTCAGGCACGGGCCCGTTGCTGATCGGGGAAATTGATTTGAACAGGGTCTAAAAGCTTGCGCGGTCTCTGTGGGAGCGGGCGGGCCCGCGAACACGGGCGAAGCCCGTGCCATGCCCCGCGGTGTCTGCTTCGTGGGCTTGCCCGTTTCCACAGGGACCGTATATCAACCTGCAATCCCGGGCTCGAACGGGATGCTCTGCACCACTTCCAGCTCATACCCCGCCAGCCCCGCGTATTTCAGCGGCGGCCCCAGGTGACGCAGCTTGCCCACGCCAAGGTCCTGCAGAATCTGCGCCCCGGTGCCCACTTCGGAATACACCTTGGACTGGCCACGTTGATAGGGCCGAACAGGGTGGGTCAGTTGTGGCACACGCTCAAGCAAGGCCTGGGAGGATTCGTGGTTGGCCAGGATCACCACCACGCCAGTACCTTCCTCAGCCACCTTCTGCAGCGCCGCCCACAGCGTCCAGTTGGCGGGGCCGGCGTACTCGGCACCCACCAGGTCGCGCAGCGGGTCAATCACATGCACCCGCACCAGGGTCGGCTGTTCGCGGCGAATGTCGCCCATGACCATGGCCATGTGCACGCCACCTTCGATGCGGTCTTCATAGGTGACCAGGCGGAAGGTGCCATGCACGGTCGGTAGCTCGCGCTCGCCGATGCGCTTGATGGTCTGCTCGGTGCTCAGGCGGTAGTGGATCAGGTCGGCGATGGTGCCAATCTTGATGCCATGCCGGGTGGCGAACACTTCCAGGTCGGGGCGACGGGCCATGGTGCCGTCGTCGTTCAGCACTTCAACGATGACCGAGGCCGGGCTGAAGCCGGCCAGGCGTGCCAGGTCGCAGCCGGCTTCGGTGTGGCCGGCACGGGTCAGCACGCCGCCTTCGCGTGCCCGCAGGGGGAAAATGTGGCCAGGTTGAACCAGGTCTTCGGGGCGGGCGTTGGGGGCCATGGCCGCTGCCACGGTGCGTGCCCGGTCAGCGGCGGAAATGCCGGTGGTGACCCCGGTGGCCGCCTCGATCGACACGGTGAATGCGGTGCTGAACACGCTACCGTTGGCCGGAACCATCTGCTCCAGGCCCAGGCGCTGGCAGTGATCGTCGGTCAAGGTCAGGCAGATCAGCCCGCGCGCCTCGCGGGCCATGAAGTTGATGGCCTGGGCGTCGCAGCGCTCGGCGGCGATCAACAGGTCGCCTTCGTTTTCCCGGTCCTCGTCATCCACCAGCAGGACCATCTTGCCTTGCCGGTAGTCCTCGAGAAGTTCCTCGATGGTGTTGAAAGCCATGATGCACGCTCACTGTGGTGGGGTGAATTTTATGGTATACCATCATACACAAATATCGCCGTAACAGGAGAGTTGCACATGAAGGCCTACTGGATCGCCCATGTGGACGTGACCGACCCCGAGCAGTACCAGCAATACACCCAGCGCGCCCCGGCTGCCTTCAAGGCATTCGGCGGGCGCTTCCTGGCCCGTGGCGGGCGCAGCGAGGCGATGGAAGGGAGGGTTACGCCTCAGCGTAGTGTGGTGATCGAGTTCGATTCGTACGCGCAGGCCGTCGCCTGTTACCGCTCCGCGCTGTACCAAGAGGCATGCAGTCATCGCCAAGGGGTGGCGAAGGCTGAGGTGATCATTGTGGAAGGGTTTGAGCCCTGAGCGGGATTTGCCGGCCCTTTCGCGGGTAAACCCGCTCCTACACAGGCCACCACAGAATTTGACGTTTGTGGTGGCCTGTGTAGGAGCGGGTTTACCCGCGAAAGGGCCGGACCTGCCGCACCGATGGCAGATTCATTGAAGCCTGCGGGCCGTTTCCGCAAATAGAAGCAAAAGACCCGCCCAGGCGGGTCTATTGCTCATTGCCTCACTGCAGATGCACTTTAAGTTCGTTGCCCGCCTGCCGCAGCGCCGCCTTTACTGCCGGCACTTGGCTCAACGGGTTGAGCAGCCCATAGTCATGAATCATTCCGTTGTAGCGCACCGAGGTTACTGTCACGCCCGCCGCATTCAACTTGCGGGCATACGCCTCACCTTCATCCCGAAGCACATCGAACTCAGCCGTTTGCACCAGGGCCGGTGGCAAGCCCTTCAGCTGTTCGGCGGACGCCCGCAGCGGCGAGGCGTAGATCTGCGCCCGCGCCTTTGCATCAACGGTGTAGTTGTTCCAGAACCACTTCATCATCCCGGTGGTCAGGAAGTGTCCTTCGGCAAACTGCTTGTACGATGCTGTCTCGAAGCTGGCATCGGTCACCGGCCACAGCAGCAGCTGGAAGCGCAGGGCAGGGGTGCCGGCCTCTTTGGCCTTGAGTGCAACCACCGCCGCCATGTTGCCGCCAACGCTGTTGCCGGCTACAGCCAGGCGCTTGCCATCCACGCCGATCTCCTTGCCATGCTCGGCCACCCAGCGAGTCGCGGCGTACGCCTGGTTGATCGCCGTCGGGTAGTGCGCTTCCGGTGACGGGGTGTAGTCCACATAGACCGCCACCGCACCCGAGCCGACCACCAGGTCGCGGATCAGTCGTTGGTGGGTCGGGAAGTCGCCCAGCACCCAGCCGCCGCCGTGGAAGAACATGAACACCGGCAGATCACCTTTGACATTAGTCGGGCGCACCACTTGCAGCTTGATCGATTGGCCATTGGCCTGAATCGTGCGTTCCTTCACCTCGACCCCCGAGAGGTCGACCTTCACCGAAGCCTGGGCGCCGGTCAGTACCGCGCGGGCGTCGTTTGGTGTGAGCTGTTCCAGCGGCTTGCCACCCCCTTTCTCCAGGGCTTCGAGGAAGGCCTGGGTGTGTTGTTCGACACCGGGGCTGCCTGCGGCGAAGGCACTGGAAACGGACAGGGCCAGGACGGAGGCGGTGAGGGCTTTGTGGACAATGTTCATGAGCGAATCCTTTTCTGTGCAAGTGTTGGTAGTGGGCGTCTTGCCTGGCCTGAGGGGCCATCGCTGCGACTTGTGCGTAGATTAGGCAGATGCATTCGTGGGAAAAAGCCGCTATAAAGTGTTTGACTGTCAGCAAGAGCGAGACAATGAACCCTTACGAAGACATGCGGATCTTTGCCCAGGTGATGGAGGCCGGTAGTTTCACCGCTGCCGCCGACCGTCTGGGCATGTCCAAGCAATCGGTCAGCCGGCGTCTGATGCAGCTTGAAGAGCGCCTGGGCGTGCGCCTGCTCAACCGCTCCACCCGGCGCCTCGATGCCACGCCACTGGGGCAGCACTACTACCAGTCGGCCCTGCGCCTGCTGGGTGAAGTGCAGCAGGTCGAACACGACATCAGCGGCCAGGCCCAGGTCTTGCGCGGCACCTTGCGCCTCAGCGCGCCGCTGTCGTTTGCCATGGCGCACCTGGGCTGCCTGCTGACCGAGTTTCTGCAGCTGCACCCCCAGGTTGATGTGGAGGTAGACCTGAGCGACCGCGCTGTGGACCTGATTGGTGAAGGCTATGACCTGGCGCTGCGGATTGGTGCACTGGAGGACTCCAGCCTGATCGCCCGGCGTATCGCCAGTGTCGAGCGGGTCTACTGTGCGAGCCCGGCGTATTTGCAAGCACGGGGAGTGCCGGGAAAACCGGATGAGCTCGCCGCGCATGATTGCCTGCCTTATGGGCATTCGCGGCAGGTGCAGTGGCAATTTCACAAAGGTGGCAAAACCCAGGCAATTCAGGTGACCGGACGCATGCGGGCGAACAATGGCGAGTTGCTGCGGGGGGCTGCGATTGCCGGGATGGGGGTCACTTATCTGCCGACCTTTATCGTTGGGCAGGCGTTGGCGGAGGGGCAACTGGTGACGGTTCTGGATGAGTGGCGCCCGCCCGCGCTGCAGCTGTCGGCGGTGTATCCGCAGCACCGGCAGGTCGCGCGGCCGGTGCAGGGTTTTGTCAGCTTCCTGCGCGCGCGGCTGGCGCAGCTCTGACCGTCGGTACAGGCTATGCTTGCCCTATGAGTACACCCGTTCCTTTACGCCAACCTTGCCCCCCTGGCGCCTGCGTCTGCGGCCGCGAGCAACTGGCCGACCATCCGCAGGCCGCCCAGCGCATCCTCTTGCTGACCCGGCAGGAAGAAAAACGCCTGCTCGAACGCCTGGAAAACCTGAAGGACCTGGAAGACCTTCAACGTCTGCAGCAGCGCCTGTACGAAAACCTCGGCATCCGCGTGCACATCGCCCCCGGTTACAACGAGGTACGGACCATGCGCGGCATCGTCATCGAACTGGACGATCAGCCCGGGCTGTGCCGCAAGACCCGGCAGTCTATCCCGGCGGCGATCCGGCGCGGGCTGGAGCGTAATCCGCAGGTTGCGTTCCGGTTGCTCGATACGCACGACCTGTTGCGTGATACCTGAGGGTTAATACCGGCATCGGCCGTGGCCACATGGGGCGCGTCAATTCCGTTAATTTTTACAGCGCTTGCTACGTCTACTTGAAAGCCACCCTGCGCCAGGCGCGCAGCGGCATCATCATTTAAGGAGACAGGCAATGACTTCCGTTTTCGACCGCGACGATATCCAGTTCCAGGTAGTGGTCAACCACGAAGAGCAATACTCGATCTGGCCCGACTACAAAGCCATCCCCAATGGCTGGCGTGCCGTGGGCAAAAGCGGCCTGAAGAAGGAATGCCTGGCCTACATCGATGAAGTCTGGACCGACATGCGCCCGCTGAGCCTGCGCCAGAAAATGGCCGAAGCTGCCGCCCAGTGACCGTGCTGAACCTGCTGTGCCTGCCGTACTCCGGGGCCAGCGCCATGGTCTACAGCCGCTGGCGGCGCAAGCTGCCGGCATGGTTGCAGGTGCGCCCGGTAGAGTTGCCTGGGCGGGGCGCGCGCATGGCAGAGCCGCTGCACACCGACATGCAAGTGCTGGCTCGGCAACTGGCCAGCGAGCAGCGACTGGCGGCAAGCGCTCCTTATGCGCTGCTCGGCCACAGCCTGGGTGCACTGCTGGCCTTCGAGCTGGCCCATGAGCTGCAGGCATTGGGCTGCCCGGCGCCGCTGGCCTTGTTCGCCTGCGGCACCGCGGCACCTACCCGGCGTGAGGACTACGACGGCAACAACTGGCGCGAGCCCAAGAGCGACGCCGAGCTGATCAGCGAGTTGCGCGCGCTACAAGGCACGCCTGAGGAAGTGCTGGCCAACGCTGAGCTGATGAGCCTGACCCTTCCGACCTTGCGCGCGGATTTTCTGTTGTGCGGCACTTACACATACCGGCAGCGGCCGGCGTTGCAGTGCCCACTGCATGT
This sequence comes from Pseudomonas sp. KCJK9058, assembly GCF_046230975.1. Classification (NCBI taxonomy): domain Bacteria; kingdom Pseudomonadati; phylum Pseudomonadota; class Gammaproteobacteria; order Pseudomonadales; family Pseudomonadaceae; genus Pseudomonas; species Pseudomonas sp. KCJK9058. Next base: position 52,118 of record NZ_JBJJLR010000030.1, on the reverse strand, counting down.
GCTGGGTGGCGTGGATGACCGGGCCAGCGATGAGCAACTGCAGGCATGGCGCTGTGAAACTCACGGCGCGTTCTCGCTGCAGATGTTCCCGGGTGGCCATTTCTTCATCCATGAGCAGGAAGACCGTGTGCTCGCTGCGCTGACCGCGTCGCTGCAGCCGCTTCGGCTGTCTGCCTGATTGACGACACCGCTTGCCTGGGGGAGGCTAGGGTTTTCCCAGGCAAGAGGCAGACAATGCTGATCGATCCACTCAAGGCCACGCTACTGGTCGTCGACATCCAGGAAAAACTGATCGGTGCCATGAGCGACCCCGAAGGCACTCGGGCACGGGCCCGCTGGTTGCTGGCGGCGACTGCCGAGCTGGCGCTGCCGACGGTGATTTCCGAGCAGTACCCCAAAGGCCTGGGCCATACCCTGGCCGAACTGCTGGCCGCAGCGCCGGCAGCCGAAGTGGTGGAAAAAAGTCACTTTTCCTGCGTGGCCGCCGAGTGCCTGCCGGCCAGTTTGATGGCGCGCGAGCAGGTGATCGTCTGCGGCATGGAAACCCATGTTTGTGTGCTGCAGACCGTGCTCGGCCTGCTGGCGCTGGGCAAGCAAGTGTTCGTGGTCGAGGATGCCTGCGACAGCCGCACCCCGGCCAGCAAGGCCGCAGGCCTGGCGCGCATGCGTGCCGCCGGCGCGCAGGTAGTGACCCGCGAGATGGTGCTGTTCGAATTGATGGGCAGTGCCGGGCACCCGCAGTTCCGCCACATCAGCAAAACCTATCTGGTCGGTGAACAGCCCTGAACGGCCGGTTACTGGCCATTTCGGTGATGGCCCTGGCGCTGTTGCAAGGCTGCGCCGGGCGCCGCGAAGAAGCGCCCGAAGCGGACCCGGCCAAAATCCGTGCGCAGCTCCTGCGGCTGTTACCCGCCCAGGTCAAGGACCGCGAGGGTTGGGCCAACGATATCCAGGCAGCCTTCGAAGCCCAGCGCATAGCGCCCAGTAAAAGCAACCTGTGCGCAGTGCTGGCGGTGACCGAACAGGAGTCGACCTTCACTGCGGACCCACAGGTGCCCAACCTTGGGCGTATCGCCCGCCAGGAGATCGACCGCCGCGCTGCGCGTCTGCATATTCCCAAACTGCTGGTCGACGGTGCGCTGAAGACGCCGTCGGGCAACGGCAAGAGCTACCAGCAGCGGTTGCAGACGGTGCGCAGCGAAAAGCAGTTGAGCGAACTGTACGACGAAGTCGTTGCTCGCGTGCCGCTGGGCAAGACCTTGCTGGGCGGGCTGAATCCGGTGCACACCGGCGGGCCGATGCAAGTCAGCATCGATTTTGCCGAAAAGCATGCGAGGGATTACCCCTACAGCCATGAAGGCACGATTCGCCAGGAAGTGTTCAGCCGGCGCGGCGGCATGTACTTCGGTATTGCCCACCTGTTGGGCTACCCGGCCAACTACGAGCGCCAGCTTTACCGTTTCGCCGATTTCAACGCAGGCTGGTACGCCAGCCGCAATGCGGCATTCCAGGCGGCATTGAGCAAGGTCACGGGGGTGAAGCTGGCACTGGACGGCGACCTGGTGGCGCCAGGGGCGATCATGCCGGGGACCACCGAACTGGCCGCGCGCAAGCTGGGGGTGAAGCTGGGGCTGCGTAACCCGCAGATCCGAAGCCAGCTGGAGGAGGCTGACAGCCTGGCGTTCGAGGACAGCAAGCTGTACAGCGGGGTGTTTGCCCTGGCAGATGCCAAAGCCGGCAAACCGGTGCCCCGCGCAGTGCTACCGGGCATCGAGCTGAAGAGCCCGAAGATTACCCGCAAGCTGACCACGGCCTGGTTTGCCGGGCGGGTGGATGAGCGTTATCAGCGGTGCATGAAGCGTTAGCCTGGCAGCAACCGCGATCCTTGAGCGGGTTTACCCGCGAATACGGTGGTGGCGGCAACGGTGATCGGCGGGTGGAGATTGGCCAGCAGGGCCGGCCTCTTCGCGGGTAAACCCGCTCCTACGCGACGGCCTGCGCCCAACCACTGACGCGTGTCCAATGTAGGAGCGGGTTTACCCGCGAATACGGTGGTGGCAGCAACGGTGAACGGCGGATGGAAATTGGCCAGCAGGGCCGGCCTCTTCGCGGGTAAACCCGCTCCTACACGACGGCCTGTGCCCAACCACTGACGCGTGTCCAATGTAGGAGCGGGTTTACCCGCGAATACGGTGGTGGCGGCAACGGTGAACGGCGGGTGGAAATTGGCCAGCAGGGCCGGCCTCTTCGCGGGTAAACCCGCTCCTACACGGCCTGCGCCCAACCACCGACGCGTGTTCAATTGCCCGCGAACACGGGCGAAGCCCGTGCCATCCACCGCGCGGGCCTGTCCGATCAGCGCCCGCCCAATGCCCCAACCACTTGGTCAACGCTGGCTTTGAGCCCCGCAATCGCATCTTCAGGGTCACTCTCCACCACCACCAGCTTGGCCCCGGCCGCCTTGATCACCTCGGCCACTGCCGCTTCAGGCTGACGATGGTCCAGCACCAGCGCCACGTCCTGCGCCTTCAGGTTCTCCCCCAGCGCCTTGAGGGCGGCCGCATCCCATTCGGCCGGCAGTGGCTGCTCGACCGCATCCAGGTTCAACCCGTTGACCAGATATCCCAGCCTCTCCGACAGGCTCACCACCGTCAGGTTGTCGACTTTGGCCAGCCGCGTCTGGCTGCTGGCCGAAAGCTCCAGCAATTGGCGTTTGAGCCCTGCCAGGTTGCCCTGGATCTTTGCCTTGTCGTCCGGCGCCAGGCGCTCCAGGTCATTGGCCACCACGTCGGCCATGCGTCCGAGGTTGGTCGGGTTGAGCCAGGGGTAAGCACCATAGGCATCGTCACCGTTCACCGCAATGCCCGGCAGTGCGCCATCCACCGGTCGCGCGGCATCGATCTCGACAATGCGGATATTGCTGCGTCGGGCCATCGGGTACAGCGGGTCGTCACGCCAGATCGAACGCACCCCGATCACCGCATCTGCCTGCTGGGCGGCCTTGTGCAGGCCTGCGCCACCACGCCCGCTGAAATACGACGGTTGGCGGCTGGCAGGCAGGTTGGCCGGTGCTGCCTGCTGAAGCCGCACCGCAGTGCCGTCGAGCAGGGCGCTGGCCAGGCTGTGGGTGACGGGCAGGGTCGTCAGCACTTGCGTGGCGAAAGACAGGGACGGCAGGCCGGCCAGTGCCAGCGCCAGGGTCAGGTGTTTGAAGTTCATGCCGGGTTTCCTTGCAGGCGGGGAACGAGGGCGCGGGCCAGGGCGGCCAGGGCAAAGCAGATGCCGGCGACCAGGATGATCGCGGCCCCTGACGGCACCGGCAGGTCGAAAACGATCGGCAGCAAAATACCGAGCAGGGTACTGATGGTGGCAATCAGCACCGACAGGAAGAAAAAGCCCTTGAGCGACTGACTGACCAGGCGAGCGGCGGCGGCCGGGATGACCAGCAGCGCACCGACCAGGATGGCCCCGATCACCTTCACCGCAGCCACGGTCACCAACGTCACCAGCACCACGAACAGATAGTCCAGGGTCTTCACCGCTACCCCGCGTACAGCCGCCAGCTGCGGGTTGAAACTGGCCAGCATGATGCGGTTGTACAGCGGCAGTGCCAAGGCCAGCACCAGCGCCGCGACGATGCCCAGCACGAGCAAGTCCTGGGCGCTAACGGTCAGCACCGAGCCGAACAGCACGTTCTCGAGGATGTGCACGTTGATCTTGCCTGCCAGCATCAGCAGCAGGCTGGCGCCCAGCGCCAGCGACACCGACAGGAATACGCCAATCAGTGTGTCCGGCGACAGCCCGGTACGGTTGCGCAGGAAGTTGAGCAGGATGCCGAACAGCAGGCAGTAGCCGAACAGGCTGCCGTACGGGCCGGTATAGGGCTCACCCAGCAGGATACCGATGGCCACGCCGGTCAGCGCCGCATGGCCGACCGCTTCGGAGAAGAAGGCAAAGCGCTTGACCACCACCAAGGTACCCAGGCCGCCCAACACCGGGCCGATCATCAGGCCGGCCAACAGGGCGTTGACCACGAAGCCGTAGGCCAGCGCCTCGGGCAGATAGCCGGCAGTGGCCCAGTCCTGGACCGTTTGGCGAAAGATTTCAAAACTCATCAGGCAAGGCTCTCGCTACGCGGGTTAACGGAGAACAGGCCGAGCAGGCGCTCCGGGGTCAGGGCCTGGGCAGGTGGCGCATCGAACAGCACCTGGCGGTTCAGGCCTGTTACCCGGTCCGCCAGGCGCAACACGGCTTCCAGGTCATGCTCGATCCACAGAACGGTAGTGCCGGCCTGGCGCCAGCCCTGCAATAACTGTTCGAACACCTGGATTCCGGCTTCATCGAGGGCCGACATCGGTTCGTCCAGCACCAGCAACTGCGGCTCGGGGATCAGGCCCTGGGCCAGCAGCACGCGCTGGCGCTCACCGCCGGACAGTGCACCCATGCGCCGCGTGCGCTTGTCGAGCATGCCAACCTGAACCAAGGCTGCATCAATGGCTGGCTTCACGCGCCGCGACAGGCCGAGGAAGGCCGGGCGGCGCTGGCACATGGCGGCCATGAAGTCGTCCACGGTCATGGGCAGGCCGCGGTCGAACTCCAGTGCCTGCGGCACGTAGCCAATCACTTCGCGCTCACCAGGCCAATGCGAGGTCAGCTGGCCCTGGTGTGGCATCTGCCCGAGCAGGGTCTTGATCAACGAGCTCTTGCCGCCGCCGTTGGGGCCGACGATGGCGTGCACGCTGCCTGCTGCCACGCTGAAACTGACCTGTTCGAGGATGCGCGTACGCCCCAAGGTCAGGTCGATGCCAGTGAACTCGATGCGCGGCCCGCAGGCTGTCACCCGCTTGGCGGCAGCGGTCATGCGCGGTTCTCCTGAATGGCGCGGACCACGGTGTCCAGGTTGCGCTTCATTTCCACCTCGTACTTGTCCTTGGTGTAATCGCCGTAGGAGATATGCGTCAACGGATACAGGCGTACGCCGGACTCACGCTGAATGGTTTCGACATAGGCCGACGGGAAGTCCATTTCCGAGAAGATCACCCGCACGTCCAGTGCCTTGAGCTGGTCGATGGTTTTTTTCAGCTGCGCCGGGCTGGGCTCGATGCCATGGGCCGGCTCGACGACGGCGGTCACCTCCAGACCGAAGTCGCGCACCAGGTAGTCATAGGCAGCATGGATGGTGGCGACCCGGAACGTTGCGCCAGGGGCTTCGGTGACCTTGGCCAGGGCCTCGGCACGCAGGGCGCGCAGGCGCTTGGCGTAGGCACGGGCGTTTTGCGTGTACAACTTGGCGTTGTCCGGGTCGAGCTTGCCCAGTTCACGGGCGATGTTGTTCACCTGGGCGATGGTGGTGCTGATCGACAGAAAGGTGTGCGGGTTGACCACCTTGCCGGCACCGCGCGCAGCGATGCCAGTGGCCGCCAGCAGCGGCACGTTCTGATTGGCTTCGATAGTGGCAATGTCGGGTTTTTCGCTGGTGGCGATCATGCGGTCTGCGAAATCGTCATGGCCAACACCGTTGAGCACCACCACGTCCAGCGTGCCGATGCGCTTGATGTCCTCGGCCCGCGGCTCGTAGGCGTGCGGGTTGAAGCCCGCCGGAATCAGGGGAACCACCTCGGCCTTGTCGCCGACAATATTGCTCACGTAGCTGTAGTAGGGGTGCAGGGTGATGCCGATTCGCAGCGGCTTGCTGTTATCGGCCAGGGCCATTGCCGGCAGGGCAAGGGACAGGAGAAGGGCGAGGGCGGAGCGAAACATGGGCGGGTCCTTGGGTTCAGTGACGGTGTTCGCGGGTGACCCCGGCGTCGTAGTGGCTGACCACTTGTTGCCAGCCAGCCGCGATCAGAGCGGCCTGGCCGAGGTCGTCCGGGATCACGGCGGCGCTGTCGCGGCGCAGCCAGATATCGGCTTGGCCTGTGCTGTCGGGTGGCAGGATCAGCAGCAGGCTGCCGGCCACTTCCGGGGCCTGGCTGCGGCCCAGGTAGGCGCCGGGCTCCAGCCATGACCATTGGTGGCCGCCACGGCTTTGGCTGCCGGCATCGACCACGAACGGCGGCAGGCCTTCTTCGGCCAGGGCCTTTACGCTGGGCGTGACGGCGTTTTCTTCGCGCAGGAGCTGGATCTCGTCGAAGGCTACCCGCAGGTCGGTGTAAAGGCCTTGCTCGGCGGCGGTGAGGTCGCGGCGGGCGTCGATCTGGTGGCTGGCGATGGCCTGTTCGTCCTCGCGCTCACCGCGCAGCAGCACCACGCTGGCGGCGAGCACCACGATCAGCAAGCTTGCCAGCAGCACGTACAGGGTTTCGTGCCCGGCACCGGCCGGGCGAATGACGTGGGCGCGGCTCATGGCTGGGCGATATCGGCGTAGTCCACTTCCACCACGTGCCCGGGGCCAGCATCGAACAGCACGTAGAATTCGCCGTCCGGGCGTTTGAAGGTCAGCGTCGAGTCGTCGCCAAGCTTGCCGCCGACCAGCACCTGTTCGTCATAACCAATCACGTCCAGGGTCACTCCGGGGGCACCGCTGCCGTCCGAGAAACCGCCGGTGCACTTGACCTGACCGCTGGCCAGTTCTTCGCATTCGCACATCGGGTTGTGCGCCAGCGCAGGGCCGGCGACCAGTACCAGCAAGGGCAGCGCCAGGGTGCGCATCCGGTGATTCATTTGTTTTCTCCTTGTTTCTCGAGCCATGCCACAGTGGCTGGCGATGCCTTGGCCAGGGGGATCGACGCCTGGTGCATGCTGCCGTCCCAGCCTTCCAGGGTGATCCAGATGTGCGCGTCGGGTTTGGTACGTGGCGGAATCGGCAACGAGGTGCCCATGTTGTAAGGTGCACCGAAGAAAATGGTGCCGGCGGCGCGCAGGCTTCTTGGTTTGCCGATGCGCAGGTAGGCTGCCTTGACGTTTTTTATGCAGGCCTTGCACAGCGATGCATTGAACGATTTGAAGTAGCCGGCGGGGCCGTCGGCGTGTGGCGCCTCGTCACGCAGTTCAGCAAGGTCGAGGCTGTAAGGGCCGACCTGGATGTCACTGATCACGTTGGCGCCAAGGCCGGCGTCGCCGCGGAACAGCCTGGCGTCGGCGAAGTACTTGGGCATGAAGCCCAGCGGGATCAGGATCAGCAGGATGTTCAGGTGAAAACGCCACTTCAGCCATAGCTGCTTCAGCGGGCTGGCGGGCAGGGCCTGGGCCTGGCTCATGAATGGATCTCCACGGTGGTCTCACTGTGTACTGCACGCGGAGCGCGCTCGCTGCGCTTGAGGGCCGCGGCGGTGGCCTGGGCGGTGCGCTTGGTCCAGATCAGCAGGCCGCTGAGCACCATCAGGGTGAGGATCAGGCCGAAGAAGAACCACACCAGCTTGATCGGCAAACCGCCAAAGTCGCCGGTGTGCAGCGGGCGCATGGACTCGGTGACGAACTCCAGGGCCGAACGGTCGCTGATCAGGAACTGGCTGTCGACATTGCGTGTGTACGGATTTACCGACGCACTCTGGAACATCAACGGGTACCAGCCCGGGCCAGACAGCATGACGTGGCTGTAGGCAGTGGCGGGGAGCGAGATGGAGGTCACTTCCAGCCCCGGGATCGCCAGCCCGGCAAGGCGTGCCGCCTCATCCAGGTCGATGCGCGAGGCGGGGCTGCCATCTGGCGTTTGTGGCACTTCCTCACGGGCGATCACCGGCACGATGGGCTGGCTGGAAAGGGTGATGTGGTTGTCGGACAGGATCGCCTGGATCAGGAACCAGGTGCCGGTGACGGAAATGACTGCAATGAACCAGATTGACCACACCCCGGACAGACGGTGCAGGTCACCCCAGAAAATTCGCGAACCATGGCCGGTACGCACGGGTTTGAAAAAGCCTTTCCAGAACTTCTTGTAAACCACCAGGCCGGTGACCAGCGAGGCGAGCATCGGCAGGCCGAGCAGCGAGACCAGGTACCAGCCCCAGCTGAAACCGTTGGTGAACGGCACCAGCCACCAACCGTGCAGGGCGCGGGTGAAGGCTTCGAAGTTGAAGTCCGGGGTCTTGCCCTGAATGGTTCCGGTGTAGGGGTTTACATACAGCGTCGGGCGGGTGCCGTCAGGCAGGGTGACATTGGCTTTCACCGCGAAGTGCGAACCATCTGGCTGGCTCAGGCGCTCCACCACCATGTCCGGCTCGGCATTGTTCAAGGCCTCCAGTACCTGCTGAAAGCTCATGCGCTCGGTGTCCGCGTCTGGCTTGTTGGCGCGCACAGCCGGATCGGCGAGCCAGACGATTTCCTGGCTGACCACGGCGAGCATGCCGGTGAAGCAGACGATCAGGACAAAGAACCAGATCGGCAAGGCGAGCCAGCTGTGGACCAGGAACCACAGCTTGGATTTGGATTTTTTCGGTGTTTGGGCCATCAGACGGTCTTCTGCTATGGGTGGTCGAGCATGTGCCAACCAAAGAGTGCTGTACTGATAAGGACGAATGAGAATCGAAAACCTGCAGGTTAAAATGAAAGCAAATGTTTCAAAGCACAAACACCGGACTGCGCACGAGGCACCAGTCCGGCCTTGATGGCTGGTTGTAGAGAGGGGTCAGGCGCGGGTCAGTGCCACGGCTGCTTGGGGCTTTTCGTGCAACTGCTCCAGGTCCTGGTACAGCGCTCGGCCAATTTCCGCAGCGCGTGCCGGCAGGACCGAAAGCAGGGTGTCACTCAGGCCGTGGCTGTTTTCGCAGAAGCCCTGCAGGTACACCGAGGCTTGCATGTCCGGGCTGGCCAGTACGCGGTAGTTGCGGTCGACGCTGAAGTCCTCCAGGTAATCGGCCAGCGGCGCGAGCAATTCGCGGTGCGAGCGGCGCTCGTAACCGGTGGCGAGGATAACGGCATCGTAGCGGTGGGTTTGCTGCTGGCCGGTGGCGAGGTCGCGCAGGGTCAGTTCCAGGCCTTCGCGGGTGGCCACCACCGCTTCCACCTGGCGCCGGCACAGCACGTTGTGGCGGTGCTGATGGGCAACCTTCTGCCGGTAGAGGATGCCGTAGATGCGCTCGATCAGGTTGAGGTCGACCACCGAGTAGTTGGTGTTGTGGTATTCGCCCAGCAGTTTGCTGCGCTGTTCGGCCGGTTCGTTGTAGACCAGGTCGGTATAGTCGGGCGAGAAGATCTCGTTGACGAAGGGGCTGTCGTCGGCGGGCTTGAGGGCCGAGCCGCGCAGAATCATGTCGACCTTGACTGACGGATAGCTGTCGTTGAGGTCGATGAACGCCTCGGCGGCGCTCTGGCCTGAGCCGATCACGGCAATGCGCATGGGTTTGCCAGCCGTGCACGGCAGTTTGGTCAGGCTGCTCAGGTACTGCGAGTGGTGGAAGACTCGCGGGTCGTCCTTGAAGGCGCCGAAGTTTTCCGGGATTTTCGGCGTGCCACCGCTGCCCACCACCACTGAGCGGGTGGCGCGGCTGTATTCGCGGCCTTGTTTGTCACGCGTGATCACGCACAGGTGTTGGACCCGGCCTGCATGCATGTGCGGTTCGATGCGCAACACTTCCTGCCCATACACCGCCTGGGAGGCGAAATGCTCGGCGGCCCAGCGCAGGTAGTCGTTGTACTCCAGGCGGCAGGGGTAAAAGGTGCCGAGGTTGATGAAGTCGGCCAGGCGCTGCTTCTGGTGCAGGTAGTTGACGAAGCTGTAAGGGCTGGTTGGGGTGCGCAGCGACACCAGGTCCTTGAGGAACGAGATCTGCAACTCGCTCTGGGTAGCCAAGGTCTCGCCGTGCCAGTGGTAGTCTTGCTGCTTGTCGATGAACAGTGCGTCGAGTGCATGGCCCCGGGATTCGGCGAGTTCTTCCAGGGCGATGGCCAAGGCCAGGTTGGAGGGGCCGAAGCCCACGCCGATCATGTCTTTGATGGTTTCCTGCTGTGAGGACTGGCTCATGGCTGCGATTCCCTGAATGGTCGAATATGGACGCCCGCCGGGGCTCCGGCTCCTGCGCAAGTACATGAGTTGGAACGAGCCAGCCGAGGGGGAATTTAAGCGGGCTAAAGAACAGCGTGAGGCGGCCGATGTGTTGGTTACGGCAAGGACCAATCTTTCATGCAGGGAATCGACATGAGCGGTATCACGGCAAGCAATCTGATGATCAATGGTGTTTCAGCACAGACGCTGAGCGCGAACGCAGCAACCGAGCGTGAGCAGGCGAAACAGGCCGGTGAGGCGGTGGGGCCCTTGAGCATCAGCAGTGACAGCATGAAGGTGTCGGCGGGTAGCCCGGCGCAATCCACCGACACAGAAGGCAGTGGCGAGTCGGAGGCTGTGAGCGAGCTGCGTCAATTGATCAAGGATCTGCAGAAGCAATTGGCAGAGGAACAGAAACAGTTGGCTGCATTGCAGAACAGCAAGATGGACGAGGCTGCGAAAGCAGCAGCGGTTGGTGCCAAGCAGGCGAGCATTGCTACCCTCAATGGGCAGATCATGGCGGCCACGGCGCAGTTGCTGGAACTGTTGCAGCAAGAGGGCGGCAGCAGTGCGGGAGGCATGGTCAGCGCCACGGCCTGACTGGACATGCACAGGCCGCTGTAGGAGCGGGTTTACCCGCGAATGGGCCGGCCCTGCTGGCCAGTTTCCACCCGCCGTTCACCGTCGCCGCCGCTACCGTATTCGCGGGTAAACCCGCTCCTACACCTATCGAGGGTGGACATACATTGGTGATTGGGCACAGGCCGTCGTGTAGGAGCGGGTTTACCCGCGAATGGGCCGGCCCTGCTGGCCAATTTCCACCCGCCGTTCACCGTTGCCGCCGCGACCGTATTCGCGGGTAAACCCGCTCCTACACCTGATCAGGGTTGGACACACACATTGGTGATCGGGCGCAGGCCGTCGTAGGCGCGGGTTTACCCGCGAACACGGGCGAAGCCCGTGCTATCCACCGCGTTGTATGTTTCGCGGACAAGCCCGCACGCGCCAGGAAATGGCGGTCATTCGGCCGCCAACCGCCCCTTGTTCTGCCGGTCGGCCTTGTACTGCATGGCCACTGCCGGTGCCGGTTTGGCGGCACCGGTTTCCAGCCATTGACGCATGCGGCTGGCATCGGCGAAGTGGGTGTACTTGCCGAAGGCATCGAGAATGACCATGGCCACCGGGCGGTTATCCATGCGGGTCAGCAATACCAGACAGTGCCCGGCCTCGTTGGTAAAGCCGGTCTTGGTCAGCTTGATATCCCAGTTGCTTTTGTTCACCAGGTGGTCGGTGTTACGGAAGCCCAGGGTGTAGTTGGGCTTGCGGAAGGCGACGGTCTTTTCGCGGGTGATCGACAGCTCGCTCAGCATGGGGTACTTGCGCGAGGCCATCAGCAGCTTGGCCAGGTCGCGGGCAGTGGATACGTTCTGCGTCGACAGGCCAGTCGGCTCAACATAGCGGGTGTGGGCCATTCCCAGGCTGCGGGCTTTGGCATTCATTGCCTTGATGAACGCCGGATAGCCGCCGGGGTAGGCGTTGGCCAGGCTATTGGCCGCACGGTTTTCCGACGACATCAGGGTAATCAGCAGGGTTTCGCGGCGGTCCAGCTGGCTGCCCAGGCGCACGCGCGAGTACACGCCTTTCATTTCCGGGTTGTTGGCAATGGTCATGGTGAGCATTTCATCCATGGGCAACTTGGCATCCAGCACCACCATCGCCGTCATCAGTTTGGTCACCGAAGCGATCGGCACCACGCGGTCGGCATGGCTTGAATACAGCTCCTGGTTGCTGTTCAGGTCGATCAGCAGAGCGCTGCCTGAAGCCAGATGCAGTTTGGAGGGGTCACGTTGAACCTGGGCCGGGGGTTGTGCAGCAGCAGTCGACGGAAGGGTCGCGGTACCTGTGAGCAACAGCAGCAGGCTGAGGATGGACAGGGATGTTTTCACGTTGAGGCTCACTAAAAGTTGGTATGTCGTTGGCTGTGCAAGGGTTTTCCCCCTAAAAACCGATGCATTCTGGAGTATGGCTGAATTGCTGTCGAATGCCTTATGCCTAAAGGGCGCAAGGTGAACGATATTTAATCCTGTACCCATTACGTGCTTTTCCAGCTTCGTCAGTTCCGTCCAATCGTTGGCAGAATTCAACCACTTGGCGTAGGTCGAGAGAAGCACCTGCACCGAGCGCCCAAGCTGCCAAGCAATGAACGCTGGATTCGTGGTGACGAGCCAGAAGGTTGGAAGATGAATGGCGACTCCGTCGAGACGCGGCGCTTCTGCTTCGAGCGGTATTGGGTCGGTTAGCGCCTCTGGATTGGGTTGACCATCCTTGTCCTACCTCACATGGAGGACAAGCCATGAACGCCATTACGACCAGCAGCCATCAGCCTTGAAACAAAGGAAAATTGGTCGGGCAGAAAGCTCCGCTTCGACTGAAAGATATCTGGGCCATTCGGGTAAGGCTCCAAATCGCGGAGGAAACTCGTGATTTAGCCCTTTTCGATCTGGCCATCGATAGCAAGCTACGAGCCTGCGATCTGACCAAGCTTCGCGTACGCGACGTTGCTCATGGGGAGCACGTGTCATCTCGGGCGATAGTGATGCAGCAGAAAACCCAACGTCCCGTACAGTTTGAAATTACAGAGCAAACGCGGCTGGCCCTACAGGGCTGGATACATCAAGCCCAACTCCACAGCGAGGATTGTCTTTTCCCAAGCCGGCTACACGCCTCAGTGCATCTCTCCACCCGGCAGTACGCCCGAATCGTCAAAGCGTGGATAAAGTCTATTGGGCTAGATCCTGCTATGTACGGCACCCACACGATGAGACGTACAAAGGCATCGCTGATCTATCGCAGGACAAAGAACTTGAGAGCAGTTCAGCTCCTGCTCGGCCATACAAAGCTTGAAAGCACAGTGCGATACCTGGGCATTGAAGTCGATGACGCATTGGAGATGGCAGAGCAGACGGAGGTCTGACAGCGTCCAGCGACGGTCGAGGTATGACCGTCGCGATTCGACCCAAAGCTGCTCTTCACACTGACAGCTAACGGCCAGAAGCGATCACGGGGAAATGCACTTACTACGGTAGATTTTGAGACTGATAATGCCGAACAGCGCCGTCCTCGTTAATCAAACGCTCGCCCCTCGTCGCTTCTACCAAGCGAACAAACCAAAACCAGCAATCCTTACGGCCATAAGATACTGCGTCAATAATTTGGAGAACCTCCTCCCGGGAGTAAGCTCTTAGCATGTCCGCTACGTGACGTAGGTCATGCCATTCAGGCGGACACGCTAGGACGCGCTCAAGAAGCCCTTCATGAATGGCACGATGGAGGGGGTTCGCCGTTGCAGCTAGTCGATACAGCAAACTTTTCTGGTCGATATCGCCCGATGTAATACAGCGTTCGAGAGCATCGATAGGAAACAGGCCGAAGCTCTCGGCGAATACTTGTGGAATAAGCTCAGCGAGTGAAGGCACTGCAAGCATGCGATCCAAAAGCGGAGTGCTGTAGGCAGTCACTCCTTTTAACGACTTCAGTACCGCAGCCGCACGATTGTCGTCGAGATGATGCACGACACATTCGATCGCTAATTCTGGCGTAAGGGTTAACAACTCTGGGGTGAAATGATCCTCCCATCGGCTTATCACACTATAAAGTGCGATCCAATCGGGAAAAGGGTGCTCGATACCATCAAGCGCCCTTACACCAATCATTGCACCAGATCTCTTTTGCCAGTCCCGATAAAGCATAAGGGCTTGGCGGAGGTGATACCCTGGAAGTGCGTTGGGTTGCTCCACAATAAATCTTACAATGTGTGGAATTCCCACTGGATAGACTTGCGCAGTAGCGTTGAGTAAATCTTGCATCGCCTTCGGCTGCATTGGGCTGCCCAGCCGACCCCAGATCTCGTCGATGAGAGTAACCGGAGCGCTCGGAAGCCAACGCATGTGGGCAAGTGCAGGGATGTGGTCGATACCCGCGAAGGATGGTGGCAACTGTCTAATCAACTCAGGCAGTATTCCCTCGCGATGACGCGCGATTAGTACCCTCCAGCCTGCTTCATCATGACCTGCGGCAATCCAGGCCCGCGCTGTTTCGTCATCAATTTCGCACGAGAACTCTTTGGCGAGCTTGTGATGATGAGGGGCTCCAGTTACTAAAGCTACGCGCTGAAAGCGAGCTACCCATGGTGAGCCACGTTCCACGACAGCAAAGCCGAGAAGTTCTTGAGCTCTTGGTCTCATGGACGAAAAGCGGGATAGTAGATGACTGAACACGTCGTCATCACCGCAGCCGACGAGCACTCGGTTAAGTTCAATCCACCCGCTGGAATTCAGCTCTACGACAGATTCGACCAAGCGTTCGTATTCGATAGCAATGAATCGAGCCAGGGCTCTGTTGCCGCGTCTTGCTGCAACTGGCCGAAGTAACCAAGCGTGCGAAGCGATGGTAGCGTCAAGATGAGGGCGAACCCATTGCGGTACATCCCCACAGCAGCCAAGCGCGGTTGCGGCCGCCTCTGCCCAACTTATCTGGCCTTGAGCCGCAACTTGCTCTAGCCAAAGACTCCACTCTGGCCCACCACTTTCGGCAATTGCGTTGAGGACGAGACTGCTATTCGGTCCCCCTATCCAGTCGGCGAGTGTGGCCCGCTGAGCATATAGCACTTTTGGGCGGAGGGCTTGCTTCCACTCCGATGGGTACATGCTGGATCGTCCTAGATCAGCGAGTACCTCCAGAGCGGTGCGAAAAAGTTCCGGCCGCCCCCCCTCAAGTGCAGCAATGGCGGCACGATTACGCACAGCCAAGCGAGGATCTGCCAGAGCGTGGGAAAGCGCTTCTGTTAGGACCGGCGTAGGTCGTTCTGCACCGCGGCTTAAGTCGAGCGCAGCGGCCAACACAAAATCTTCCTTAATGGTTGCGTTTACGTCGCCCTCTGCTGCGCGGCCACCCGATTGTATAGCCAGGGCATAGCTCTCACGGGTCCGGAGTGTATCCACTGCTCGCTCGGCGACAGCGTCGGACAGTAGGCCGCGTCCGGTGAGCCAGCTCCAGTAAAGGTCGTGGCAGGGGACTGCCTGACCGCCGCGCTCGAGAATCGTGCCGAGGCTTCTTAGAAGCCTTGCCGGGTCAGTAATTTCAAACTTAGCTGATCGAGTTCGGAGCTCATCCATAAGACGACCAAAAGATCGCGTTCCCGCCAGGGATAAGTCGGCTACGGCACCGGCTAGTGCTTCAGTGAAGCACTCGGGTAGCCCTTGCATAAGGTGCTCATGGAATTGACGCAGGAGGTCGCCAGTCGTCGCAGAGCGCGCGTCCGAAAGAACTTGGATGGCCAAAAGGAGGGGTAGACGCAGCAGGTCAATCACCGGACTTGGTGGAAGCGCTTCGCCTGGTGCTGCGGCTGCGACCGCGCGGGCTACCCGTTCGGGCGGGAGCAGCTCGAGAGTCCACTGCGTAAGGGGACCGTCTTCGATATCCGCGAACTTGGCAGTCGCAATTAAGCGGGCGCTCCGTAAGGCGCGCAGTGCACGTCGCTTCTCGGGTACCTTCACATCGCCCGCGAATTCGGACCAGCTGTCGACGAAAATACAGATTCGTGGGTCTTGAAACAAAGTAGATAATTTGACGCCAGGAGCCGCCTCCTTAACCATCTCCTCTAAGTCGTGCCAGCCTGTCGCTTGTCCTGCCGGGAGATAGAGCGGGATGATCGTGTCGGCTGCGAGTAACTTCTTTGCCGCGTGCCAGAGTGCATGCGTCTTGCCTGAGCCAGGCTGGCCTACGATGAGGTGTTTTTTTTCCGGGAGCCCAATGAGATCTGATAACGACACGCTCATGGGAGTCTTATCGAACGTGATCTCAGTGAGTCGCGGCTCCGCTGAGAATACGTTCACAAGTGCGTTCCGAGCTGTAGACTTGGCTCCAGGAAATAGCAGATCGATCGAAGGCGGTGTGCCAGCCTCAATTAACAACTCCGCTAGGTCGCGTAGCTCGTCAATGGACAGAACAGTGCTTGGCCGTCCGGAGCGCTCACCTAATAAGTCTACAGCGACACTTGACGGAACTGCGATGGAAGTCGCGATCTCCAGACAAGCTTGAAGTTGTGTTCCGTTTAAGCGACGCGGATTCGGCCCGAGCACGCAAGCAACGACATCGCGGAACACAGCATCGTATGCGCGATGTGCCATGTCTGCGGTTGACCGGAGCTGCTGTCGGCGATTCACGATAGCTCGCCGATTGCTCTCTTCAAGAGAGCGCCAATCCAGTGCACCGCATGCAAATACCATTGGACTGAGAAGCTCAACTCTAAGTTGCTCGGCAAGGCTATTTGATACAAAGGTTCGAAGCGCCTCAGAAAGCGTACGCTGAAGAAGAGCTGTGCGCAGCTCCCCAACGTCCCCTCCAGAAGCAGCCGCTTCCCACGCAGTCAGACCAGCCACGCCGGAAGGCAAAGCATCCTTCCGCTCTTGTCCGATGCGCGATGTGGTCAGAAATACAAACCTTACTTCGCGACCAGGATTGCAGGCGCGCAGTCGGTGCAGAGACTCAATTGCGGCTAGCACATCTGGCGAGTTTAACGTCACAGCCCCGGACTCGCGCGTGTCCTTCACCTGCGTGGCCCTCAGAACGTCATCCATCCTGCCTGGCTCACGGAGAAGCTCGGTGAAGTCCTCGGCGACCTCTAGGTAGAGGTCATCGTCTGCCCTCAGTTCCAACCACGCGGCAGCCGAGGCGTGGAGCTGGTAGACATATCCACGAATCGAAGCCGTTGCTTGCCGGATCAAGTCTTCTGGTGGAACGCTCCAAACCTGGGAGGGGTCTCCGAAGACAGAAGTGGGTATGGTCGACATGGGTTTGACTCTAGGTAAAGCAGCGTAGTAGCGGGACGCTGCGTAGTAGCGAATTGGCTAGATACTAAACCAAATATGCGATTGGCTCTCGACTTCGAAACTACATCCCCTAAACGGAGCCAGAGCACACTAGGGACTATGCTGGAGCTGGAAGCCTGTCAGTGTGAGGGTAGTGTTCTGATGAGAACTGTGCGAAGGTTCGTAAGGAAATCGGGGTGAAAACCACTAGGCTAGTTTGTACTAGCTTTAAGCCACCGGCCTTGGCTGACCTGTATTGGACGGTAGCGGCCTTAGGCAGGGTAGACCAAAATTAACAGTAAAGTCTACTCATGGAAAATTTAGGGTAGCAGTATGCCGCGAGTGCCAAACGGGTCGAGCGGACAAGGCCTTATTTAATGGCCCTAGGCGGCCAATGGTGACTGCAGATGAGACTCGAATCCCTAGCCATTCATTCGCTAAGGCGCGATTACTCAAGCCAGCTGAAATTTCGTGAGGGGTTCTAATGGGGCAAATGAGGTACTCATACATAAACTAAGCCGCTCGGTACCAATTGAGCTGTACCCGTGACTTGTGAATAAAGCCCCAAAGTCCATTTTATCCGGCGCTGCAGGGCTTTTAGTGTTAGCACTCCTACGCAGTCGAAGTTTACTCAGCGTCGGCAATTTTCTGGCCGGCGATGGTCATTTTTAGGTGGGGTTGTCCGACAACCACGCCATCCAGCTGTAGCTTCCCTCCTTCGTAGTCCACCGCGCCTTTTGCCTCAAGCACGTAGTTGTCAATGCCAACGACATTGGTGTTCCCTGACTTCCATTTTGAGATCGTGAACTGCGATTGAAATTCGCCTGAATGTGCAGGCACTTTGCCTCGATACAGGTAGTGAGCATCGCCACCATTCGCTGAACCATCCTTCACAACCACGATCCCATCACCGTAGTCGCCTGTATTGGCTTTGAACTTGACGTAAAAAATGCCTTGAGACATCACATGCTCCAACTTCGGATTGAAAAGTCAGAATAGGATCCAATCCCCATCTCGCAAGGGCTAAGTTGTAACAAATTGCGTTAGGTGGTTGTGAGCGGCTTTGAGCCGCCGTTAGATTTGTCGATACCTTTGAGCGGCTGCTTTGGGTCGAAAACGGTCATTCGCGACCGGCAGCTATCGACCCATTGCGGTCGTTTGTGAAAGGTAACAAACGCCGGTTAGCGACCGTCCATCGTATCGAGTTCATCCTGTTCTCCCTTAACGCGGAGGACAACCCATGAAAACCGCTGCTACCTACACTCATCGCCCATGGAACAAGGGAAAGCTAGTCGGGCAGAAAGCCCCGCTCCGACTCAGAGATATCTGGGCCATCCGGGTAAGGCTCCAGATCGCGGAGAAATCTAGGGATCTGGCGTTGTTCAACTTGGCCATCGACAGCAAGCTGCGAGCCTGCGACTTAACTAAGCTTCGTGTACGGGACGTAGCCCATGGAGAGCATGTGTCGTCACGAGCGATCATGATGCAGCAGAAAACTCAACATCCGGTGCAATTTGAGATCACCGAGCAAACCCGTATGGCTTTGGAAACCTGGATGCATCAGGCTCACCTCCGTAGCGAGGACTGTCTGTTTCCGAGTCGGCTACACGGTTCAGATCATCTCTCCACCAGACAATACGCTCGAATAGTGAAAGCCTGGGTGACAGCCATTGGCCTTGACCCAGCCATGTACGGCACTCACACGCTGCGGCGAACGAAGGCCTCCTTGATCTATCGTAGAACAAAGAATCTAAGGGCAGTCCAACTCCTGCTTGGCCACACGAAGCTTGAAAGCACCGTCAGATATCTAGGCATTGAGGTCGACGATGCCTTGGAGATGGCAGAACAGACTGAGGCCTGACCATCCAAAGCGACGGTCGAGATCAGACCGTCGCTGCACTCTCAATACTTAGTCTGAGACTTGCAGGAGTGGAGATTGGATTACTGCGAACGCTTTAGCCTCCCCTTACATGGTCGCCCGAACTACAATTTGATTGGTCTTGGTGTAGTTACCAATGAACAATAATCAGCCCACTCCATCTCGAGCATGTTTGCAAGTTGGCCATGGGCAGCCAGCAGCGCACTGCTGAACTGTTCGACGCTTCGAGAGGCGCAAATGACCTCCAGCTCCCACTGAGCAATATGCAATTGACGCGCTACCTGAATCATGCGTTCATCCCGGTGAGCTGAAGGGGTGAGGACGTCATCCATAAGGCGCTCAAGCTTGTTCAGCCCATAGTTGTGCGCAACCATGGCGGCCAACTGGCACGCGACATCTGGACAGTTTGGAGCACGGACGTCTTTCAGAAACTCGAACATGGCTGACGTGCCTCTTTGAACGAATGCTGTGAAGCGGATTTCCGTATGCGGTCCATTACCAAACCTGCCAGCTCGTCAGGACGAAACTTGGCGAGAAACTGGTCCGCGCCGACTTTTTTCACCATGCTCTCATTGAACGCGCCGGATAGGGAGGTGTGCAGCACGATGTGCAAGCTCGATAAATACGGGTCGGAGCGAACCTCGGCGGTAAGTGTGTAACCATCCATCTCCGGCATTTCGATGTCAGAGATCATCATCAACAGGTCCTCGGGCTGTTGGTTGCCGTCCTTGAGCATCTCTTTTAGCAGTGAAAGGGCTTGGCGGCCGTCATTGCAGGTCAATACCTGTACCCCCACTGCCTGCAGGCAGCGGCTGACCTGCCGTCGAGCCACCGAAGAATCATCGACGATCAGGACCCGAAACCGGCTCGCCTGCTGCCGAATGTCTTCATCAATGCTGCCATCGCTAAGGTACTCCGGTACAGATGAAACCTCGTTGAGCACTTTCTCCACATCGATGATCTCGACCAGCTCACCATCCATATTGGTTACGGCAGTCAGGTAATTATGCCGGCCACTACCACGGGGGGGAGGATGAATGCCTTCCCAGTTCAGATTGACGATGTGTTCGACGGAGCTGACCAGAAAGCCCTGCGTGCGGCCGTTGTACTCGGTGATGATCACGTAGGCATTCTCGCGGTCACGCAGCGCTAGCAGTCCAGTGGCCTGCGCAAGGTCAAGGATCGATATTGACTTGCCGCGGACATTCGCTACGCCGCATACCACGTGGTGGGAGCCAGGCAAGTGAGACATTGGCGGGCATTTAAGAATTTCTCGCACCTTGAACACATTGATACCGTAGAGCTGCTTGTCGTCAAAACGAAACAGCAATAGCTCCAGGCGGTTTTTACCAGCCAGTTGCGTCCGGCTGTCGACGGTTTCCAATAGACCAGCCATTTTTCACCTCGTGGATGCAGCTGGGTGTGGGTCAGCCGTTGAAGCGGGTGACCAATGCGTTGAGTGCGTGCGCCGTGTTCTCCAGGTCCCCGCCTAACGCGCAGGAGTTCTCAGCGATATCGGCGTTCTGGTCCGAGACCTGTGCAATGCTGGTGATCTGTCGGGAGATTTCTTCCGCGACGTGGGCTTGCTCTTCGGAGGCAGTGGCCATTTGCTGGCTCATCTCGTGAATACGACCGACTGCAGTGTTGATACCGTCTAACGCCTGCTGGGTGCTGATCACCTGTGCAACCCCATTGACGGCCTCACCGCTGCCCTGACGTGCGACTGTGACCGCCTGGTTGGCCACATCTTGAAGGGTCTGGATAATGCGTTGGATGGTTTGCGTTGACTCTTGGGTTTTGGACGCAAGCGCCCGTACCTCATCGGCAACCACGGCAAACCCCCGTCCTTGTTCGCCTGCCCGAGCGGCTTCGATCGCAGCGTTGAGTGCGAGCAAGTTGGTCTGTTCGGCGATCGATCGAATCATGTTTGCCGCTTGCTGGATGGTCTGGGTTTCATTGGCCAAGCCTTCCACCGAGTGGCTTACTGCTTCCACCGTATCAGCCAGCTTCTCAATCACATTGCGGGTTTTTTGGGCTTCCTGCGAACCGGTTTGGGTGAGCAGATTGACTTCATCTGCTGCTTTGGCAGTGTGATTGATATGCACTGCTACTTCGGCAATAGACATCGCCATCTGGTTCATGGCAGTGGCAGCCATGTCGGCTTCATCACGTTGTTTGGTCAAGGCTTGCTCTGACTGACGCGACAGCGACTGGCTCTGTGTGGCGAGGGCAGCGGTCTGGTTGGCAAAGTCGCCTAACCGGCTCAAGGCGGTGCGGATCTTGGCCTGCTCGCTGATCAGGATCATCTGCAATTGCCCGGCCATGCCACGCTCGTCGGTGTAGGTCCGGGCGATCAGCTCACTGTCGAAGCTGCCTGCAGAGACACTGCGAATACTGTTGAGGGTCCTGCGGGTCAACACTTCGGCAAGTCCTTGCAAGGCAAACATCCCGATTGCAGCAGTGAGCGCGCCTGGTATTGTGCCTGCCAGTTCGAAAACCCCTGCGCTGGCTGCAGCAACCAGTGCCGGCGGTAATATCATTCGAACCCAGAAGCCGACACGCTCGCGTACAGGTCGGCTTTGCTTGTTGTCTTTGAGCCTGGCGTATAAATGAATCGCTCGTTGCACCTGCTCCCGATCAGGCTTTACCCGAACCGACTCATAGCCGGTGAGTACACCCTGAGCGAATATCGGCGTGACGTAGGCGTTGACCCAGTAATGATCGCCGTTGCTACAGCGGTTTTTCACCACCCCCATCCAGCTTTTGCCGTCCTTGAGATAGGACCACATGTGGGCAAAAACTGCACTGGGCATATCAGGGTGGCGGACGATGTTGTGAGGGCTACCGAGCAGTTGCTCGCGTGTATAACCGCTTACCGCCACGAACTCGTCATTGCAGTACGTCAGTTTGCCGTGCAAATCGGTAGCGGAGATCAGACGCTGGCCTGCTGAGAATTCGAGTTCTTTCTGGGTGACCGGAAGGTTATTTCGCATGATGCAGCCTCTGTGAACGCACTAGGCAATTTCTTGTAATGCTTATCCATTAGCTCAATTGCGCGTCCTGCAGTTTTCGCGAGCGGGTCGGTGAGGGTCTGAGTGATGGCACCTGCATGGGAGGGTTGATGAATTGGAGGCTAATTGATGGCCTTATGATGTCAATCGAGCCGAGGGAAAAATCTTGTTACACATGCTTGGATTCTTACGTTTCGTTGAGCTGAGTCAGTATTTAGCGGGCTAATCATTGGTAAGGGCGACCCATCATCATCCGAGAGGTAAAAGCAGCCGGTAGCTGGTGTGATTTGCAAATGAATGTTATTTGCCGTGGCTCTAATACAGCCAATTGATGGTTGGCAATGTTTGAAAACTTTCTAAAATTAACCGACGAAGGGAGTTTGTATTTCTGGCTCATTGGCTATAAAAACAGTGGTGGCGAATAGCTACTAATGTTCATGTCAACGGGCATGCAGGAGGCGAAATGAGCAAGGCCCCTGGTCGGATTGTGTTACGCCAGTGGATGTGGCGAGCGTTCTTGCGCAGCGCGCTAATTCCCCTGATTCTCGTTGAGACGGTACTGATAGGCTGCTACTTGTTCACCAACCAGGCTATCCGGGATGCCCAGCTGGGCTATCTTGACCGCAGTGCCAGCCAGAGCCTGGCTGCGAGTGCAGAGCAGAATGCGCGCATAATCGAGAACCAGTTGAAACATGTCGGTGATACCGCAAGCTTGCTTGCCCGGCTCACCGCACTTGTCTTGGAACAACCGCCAGCAGTTTCCACGGAAACCTTGGCAGTATCCCCGCAAGGCGTTCGGTTCAGCCCCGCAGACCGGGGCGGTGCAGCGTCTTTCTACTCCTCGGTTACGCCCCTGGATCAGCAGGACCTTGATAAGGTCCACCGTCTAGCATCCCTCGATCCCATGCTCAAGGAAATAAAGAATCACGATGCAACCATTGCCAGCCTGTATTTCAACAGCTGGGACAGCTATAACCGCATTTATCCGTGGTTCCGCACTGAGGAGCAGTACCCGCATGACATGCGCATCCCGGACTTCAACTTCTACTACCTGGCTGATCTGGCGCACAACCCGGAGCGCAGCACCCGCTGGACCGAGGTTTACCTAGACCCGGCAGGCCATGGCTGGATGATGTCGGCAGTGGCACCTGTTTACGCCGGGGATTTTCTGGAAGGCGTAGTGGGTCTCGATGTGACCATTGGCGGAATTTTGCCACAGCTTGAAGAATTGAAAGTGCCTTGGGACGGCTACCTGCTGCTCGTAGGGCGTGATGGGACGATCATGGCCATGCCCAAGAAGTCCGAGCACGATTTCGATCTTCAGGAACTGATCGATGTCCCGGCCCAGAGCAAGCTCAGTAGCGAGCACTTCAAACCGCAGAACTTCAACTTGATGTCGCGGGACGATACCCGGCAATTGGCGGCCCGGTTGAGCGAGGGCCGCTCCGGCAGTATGCAATTGCCGTTGAAAGGGCGTGAGCATCTTGTAGCTTGGAGCGCGATCAGCAATACCGGATGGCACTTGTTGGCTGTGGTCGACAAAGAAAGTGTCATGAGCGCTACCAATGAGCTGGCTGCCCATTACCGCACGATTGGCTATCTCATGATTGGCGGCCTGGTCGTATTTTATTTGGCCTACTTCAGTGTGTTGTGGGTGCGTTCGCGAAGGCTGAGTGAGCGCTTGCGCGAAACCATTGCTGATATCCGCTCAATGCTCAGAGAGATCGGGCGAGGGCATTGGCAGCCAGCGCGGGCCCGATCGCAAATCCAGGAGCTGGATCAAATGGCCGGCGATGTACTGACCATGGGAGGGCAATTAGCGACCAGCGATTTGCATCGACGGATGGCCCAGCAGCGGCTGATGCTGATCATGGACTACCCCACCTCGGGAATGTGGGAGTTCCATCTGGATGATGACTGTCTGAGCCTGCATGGCGGGTTGTGCAAGCGTCTGGGCTGGACAAGCAACAATATTTCCAGAGAAGCGTTTCTGGAGAAACTTGACGCGCAAAGTGCGGGGCAATTCCAAGGGGTGCTCGATCGCCTGCGCTCAGGGATTCAGCAGCGTATCGAGGTGGAGTTGAGAGTACGCAAGGGCGATGGCAGCGCATTATGGCTATTGTGCCAAGGTCAGATGCTGGACGTCTCGTTCGACGCGGGTCGAACAGCGCTCGGCACCTTGGTCGATATCGACATGCTCAAACTGGTCGAGGCGGATCTCAAGGAGCGAACACATCAAGCGCAAGCTGCGAACCAGGCGAAGTCCCGGTTTATCTCCAGTATCAGCCACGAACTACGCACTCCTCTTAACGCCATTCATGGCTTCGGCCAGCTGTTGCAACTGCAAGTGCAGGATGCTGTTGCCAAAGATCAGGCCCAAGAGATTCTAGCTGCGAGCAGCCACCTGACTACCTTGGTCGACGACTTGCTGGACTGGTCGAGTCTGCAGGCAGAACCGCAGCACCTCAGCCTAGTATCGGTTCAGGTCGCCAGTTTGCTGGAGCACTGTTCTGAGATGATGGCACCCCAGGCTATGGCAGCAGGGCTGGAGCTGCGGCTCTGTCCAGTGCCCAGGGACTGTTGGGTGCATTCGGAGCCCAGACGTCTGCGCCAGGTAATGTTGAACTTGCTTTCCAACGCCATCAAGTACAACCGACCCGGAGGCAAGTTGCTGGTCGGCGCTGAGTTGCTCTCTGGTGTTGTGCGCCTGTATGTCGAGGACGGTGGCATGGGTATCGAGCCTGAACTGCAAGCAGAACTGTTCGAGCCGTTCCAACGTTTGGGCAAGGAAAACACTTCGATTCAGGGCACCGGTATCGGGCTGGCGCTGTGCCGTGAGCTGGCGGGCCTCATGGGTGGCTCAATGGGGCTGCGCAGCACACCGGGTGAGGGCAGCCGCTTCTGGATCGAATTGCTCGACGCCACACAGCTTGAGTGCCCCGAGGAAGTGAGTGATCCGCTCGTGTTTTATGCTGGTAGTGATGTCGACATCATCACGCAACTGCCAGATTCGTTGAGCGGTGAGACCCGCTTCGAGCATGGCACGCTAGATGAGTGCCTGATTCAGGCACGCGAACAGGGTGCCCCCAATGTGCTGCTGCTTGACTGTGATGGGGACGAGGCACCAGCACTTGGGGCGTTGGGACGAATCCGTCGCACTGCTGGTGCGGAATTCATGTCACTGGTGCTGATCGGCAGCCAGCCGCGCAAGCTGGCGTTGCTGGGCGTTGAGTTTCAGGGAGTTCTTGCCAAGCCTGTGGCCCGGGAAGAACTTGCCGAATTGCTCAGGGCATTATTGGAAAAGGAGTCCACCGATGTTCACTGATATTCCTGACGATGTGCGCATTGTCGTGATAGACGACGTTAGCGCCAACTTGCGTTTACTGGCCTCGAGCCTGAAAGCCTTTGGTTTGACAAATGTGGTGTCATTCTCGGAGTCGGCAACTGGGCTGCAATGGTTGATCGAAAACTCATGGGACCTCTTGCTGCTGGATCTGGATATGCCCGAGCCGAATGGCTTTCAGATTCTCGAACGCCTGAAGGAGCGGGACCGTTCTCGTCAACCAGTGATCATCCTCACCGCATTGACCGACCCGGTTAGCCGACGCAAAGGGCTGGAATTAGGTGCCAATGACTACCTGTCCAAGCCTTTGGACCTGCCTGAACTGGTATTGAGGGTTCGCAATTGCTTGCGTTTGGCTCAGGCGACGCGCAGCTTGCAGGAAGCTAATCTGAATCTGGAGTTGCAAGTATTGCAGCGTACCGCGCAGTTGCAGACCAGCTACTGTGCTGCCATTGGTGCGCTGGGCAGGGCGGCAAGCTATCGGGATAACGAAACCGGCGATCACATTCAGCGTATCGGTAATTCAGCCGCGTTGATCGCACACGCGATTGGGCAACCTATCAGTTGGTGCGAGCGTCTAAGAATGGCGGCGCCAATGCATGACCTAGGTAAAATAGGCATCCCAGACCACATCCTACTAAAGGAAGGGCCCCTGACAGCGGAAGAGCGGCAAGTGATCATGGAACATCCGGGCATCGGTTACAGCATATTGCATAACGAGACCATGGATGAGTTGACCGAAATGGCGGCGCAAATCGCTTACTGCCATCACGAAAAATGGGATGGTTCAGGCTACCCGCGTGGCCTGAGCGGCGAGGCTATCCCCCTTGCTGCCAGGATTGTTGCCCTGTGTGATGTCTATGACGCGTTGCGTATATCCCGCCCGTACAAAGCAGCTTGGAGCGTAATGCGAGCACAGGCATTCATCAGGGAGCAATCTGGTCGGCATTTCGATCCCAATCTGGTCGAGGCCATACAGGGATGTTTTGAGCAAATTGAGAAGTACTTTGAACAGTCCAAAATAATTTCGGATGCGCCCAAAAGGGAAGAGCTTCACAGTAAGCAAGGGCAGTCTCGTGCGGCTGGGTCTGATTAAGTGAACCTCAGTAAAACATCAGCGTTGTAATTGCTTGTTAGTAAGCGCGGATGAAATGCAACTGAGGTTCACTCCACCATCGGGCATTTGACTGCTATGGGTCAATAGCGGCCATTCGCGACTGGCTGCTTCCGACCCATAGTGGTCGCTCGGAAAGGGCAGCAATTGGCCTGGAGCAGACGGTATGCGATAGGAGCAAGGTGCAGTCTCCGAAGTATTACCTCTCCAGGCCGAGTCACTAGGTCATCAAGCCCTAGCCGCAGGTTTGAGTCGGAAGCTGACGCCCATACGGTTGAACGCATTCATCGCGGCAATGGCCGCTGTCAGGTCAACAAGATCCTTTTCTGCAAACATCGCCGATGCGGCTGCATAAGCTTCGTCGGATACCTGTGTCTCGCTTACCTTGGTGACTTCTTCCGCCCAAGCCAGTGCTGAGCGCTCCTGATCCGAGAACAAATATTGCGCTTCATGCCATACCGGCACTAACAGCACCTTGTCCACTGACATACCTGCTTTGATCAGATCGCGTGAGTGGAGATCAATGCAATGAGCGCAGCCGTTGATTTGAGACACCCTGAGAAACACAAGTTGGATCAACGAGGCTGGCAAATTTGTCGCGGTGGTCACGAAATGATGCAGGCCGCCGAGGGACTTAGCTGCACCAGGTGAAGCTTCAAACCAATTGAGACGATTCATGATTTTTTCCTTTGTATGAACGATGAAGAGCGTGGCCGCTTGTTCGCATACGGCACAGTTGAGATACAAACCTAAGCGCTGGAGTAGATGTCGGCCTTGAAGCGGACTTTAGACTTGACCTACTCGACAGCTATGCCTACCAAAGAACGCCTGCACATCACCGTACCCTGTTGCCCTTCCAGTACTCAGTGACTCCCCCCCCTTGGCGGTACCCTCAACGGTGAAATAATGCACCTGAGTGAGACCAATGGTGGCGAGGACGGCCGACAGATAGGGGCGCAGAAAGTCCGGTTGACGGGCCTGTGGACCGCTGATGTGGCCCCCGCTAGCGATTGCGACGTAGACCGGACGATCCGTCAGCTTTCCGACTTTACCTTTGGCGGTGCCAATAAAGGTTTTACCCACGCGTACCACCTGGTCGATCCACATCTTGAGTGGGGCGGGCACGCTGTAGTTGTGCATCGGCGTGGCAATCAGCAGTACGTCGCATGCTTGCAGGTGGTCGATCAATTCGTTGGAACGGCTCAACGTACTGTCCCGCCCGCTTACCGTGACTATGCGCTGATTGGCTAATGCCTGGGCGTAAGGCGCATCGACGGGTGCCAAGGCGTTGAGATCTAGATCGGTCAACTGGATACCCCTTCTGCCGGCCTCGGTGGCCAAGCCAAACAGGATCTGCTGGGACAGCTTCAGACTTTCCGAATGGTTTGCGTTGGGGCTGGCGACCAGGCGAAGAACGCGCAAAGGAGCAAGTAGCGGTCGGGACGATGTCATGATGTTTGCCTCCTTGGATGTGTGCGGGTTATGGCGTATCGAACTGTTTTTGAAAGCGCATTGCCCCAGTCAACAGGCCTTCACGGAAGTAGAAACGTTGCGCTCGAGCGTTGGCCAAACCTGTGTCGAGCACCAGGCGCGCACAGCCGCTGGCGCGGGCCAGTCGCTCCAAGGCTTGCAACAAGCGCGTCCCCCACTGGCCACCCCGATGAGCCTCGGCAGTGACAAGGTCATCGACATACAGGAATGCGCCGTAGACCAGGTTTTCCTGTAGACGGTAGCCAGCCAATGCCACAAGGACGCCTGAGTCATACGCGCCAATGAGGTGATAGCCTTCAACACGCATACGCTCGATGCGGCTGGTGAAGTCGGCTTCGCTGGTCAGATGAGGGCGCAATTGCTGCATTACCGGGAATGCGCCGCACAGGTCATGGATGTTGTCCAGGGGACGCAGGGCCGTGTCGGCCAGGTCGAGCACGCTGGGTATGAAGTTGGTCAACGTAGATGTCATGGGATTGGCCTCATGCGTAAGTGATGGCGCTATATTGGACTATCATTGGCCTACTTGATTGAGCCAAGAAATGGGATACGAACTAGTCCATGATGACTTCGCCAAAACCGCCTTTCGCCCCCTTGGAAGAGCAGTCCGCGCTGCCTCTGTATCGCCAACTCTACGACCGCGTGCTGGCCGCCATTACCGCCGGCACGTTGTCCGCCGGTGACCGCTTGCCGTCGGCGCGCGCCATGGCCAAGGAGCTGGGTGTGGCCCGTGGGACCGTCGAACTGGCCTATTCACTGCTAGCCAGCGAGGGCTACCTCCTTGCGCTCGGGCAGAAAGGCACCGTGATCAATCCTGAACTGCAGAAGCCCGGGTTGGCGGCCAGCACAGCACCCGTCAGCAGCCGGGTGATCGAAGACTCCCCTGATTCGCTCTGGCGTCCACCGCAGCTGTTGCCATTCCAGATGGGGGTGCCGGCGCTGGATGCTTTTCCGCGCAAGATATGGGCGCGTCTGGGCGCCCGGTATCTACGCGGGATGCGTCTGGGAGATCTGGACTATCCGGCACCCCACGGCCTGCCAGCGTTGCGCAGCGCCATCGCCTCGTATCTTCAGGTATCCCGAGGCATCGATTGCGGTGCCCACCAGGTGTTTATCACCAGCGGTTGGCGCAATAGCCTGACGTTGATCGCGCATACCTTGTTGCAGCCAGGGGCGCGAGCCTGGGTGGAAGACCCGGGCTATCCCCCCACGCGCCAAGTGCTTCGCCAATTCGGACTGGAGCTGGAAGCGGTGCCGGTTGATGCCGATGGCATGAATGTAGAGCATGCCATCGCGGGGGGCCGGGCTACGCAGGTCGCCATGGTGACACCGGGGCATCAGAGCCCGCTGTCGATGGCACTGTCGTTGCCACGCCGACAACTGCTATTGGATTGGGCTGCCCGCACCGGGGGGTGGATTGTCGAGGACGACTACGACGGCGAGTATCGCTACGTCAGCCGTCCACTCCCAGCGCTGGCCAGCTTGGATCGCCATGGACGCGTGCTGTATGCCGGCACCTTCAGTAAGGTGCTGTTTCCCAGCCTTCGCCTGGCTTATCTGGTGGTGCCGCAGGCGCAGGTGGCAGCGTTCGAGCGCGTCGGCCGGGCCTTGTTCGCTGCCGGGTCACCGTCAATTACCCAGGCCATGGTGGCGGAGTTCGTTGCCGAAGGACACTTTGCCCGGCATATCCAACGCATGCGCCGCATCTACAACGAGCGACGGGCATTGACCATCGAAGCACTGGAGCGAAGTTTGCCGCAGGGTCTGCAGGTGGAGCGCTCGCCGGGCGGCATGCACGTGGTACTGCGTTTGCCGAAGGACGTAAACGACACCGCCCTGGCCGAGCAGTTGCTGGGCAGGGGCATGTCGGTACAGGCGTTGTCGCGCTGGGCTGCCTCGTCGCAGCGTCAGTCGGGTCTGCTCCTGAGCTTTACCAACTGCGCCTCGGCTGCTCCTGGCGAGCAGCTTGGCGCAGTGATCAGCACGTTACTCAGTTGAGGTTGGCCTTGCTCAGGCCGAACAGTTCATCGGATGAGCCCGGGATGGCCTGGAAAGCTACGTTGAGGCGGTTCCAGCCGTTGATGGCGACGATCAGGAACGACAGATCCGACAGTTCGTGCTCGGAAAACTGCTCGCGCACACGCGCATAGAGGCTGTCGGAGATACCATGAGGCGATAACTGGGTCAGGGCTTCGGTCCACTCCAGCGCCGCTTGCTCTACGGGCGTAAACAGCTGCGACTCACGCCAGACGGCGACGTGGTGAAGACGCAGCTCGCGCTCGCCATGGATCTTCGCCTCTTTCACATGCATATCCACGCAGAACGCACAGCCGTTGAGCTGCGAAGCCCGCAACATGATCAGGTGGGCAAGATCGACCATCAACGGCTTCTTGCTCAGTTGCAGGGTCAACTCCACCAGTTTGTTGGACGCTTGGGGAGACAGCTTGAAGTAATCAAGGCGGTTGTTCATGGGCAGGTACTCGCAGTGGGTTAGTGTGCGTTGGAGCCCACTCTAGCCACGCTCGGACTAACCACACAGAGCCAAGATGGTGATTTCGAACTAGACCATGCCTGTAGCGAAGTGCACCATGATGATCCCGTCGAGCAGTAGAGTCAGAGAGGCGCTACAGGCCTCTTGCTGCTCTTTCGCGGACGGCAGCTTTGGGTCGATTGCGGTCAGTCGCGACCGGCTGCCTTCGACCCAGAGCGGCCTTTGCCGAGGCCTAAGAACGGTCATAGTCGCCATGCGCGTTCACCGAAGACTCGCTTCCGCGGGTAGGCAGCCAGAAGTCGAAATGGTTACCCAGCATGATTGAATGCACCCAGCTAAGATCTGACTATGCATCTTAATCTCGAACGCGAAAACGTGGCCGCTGTATTGGATCAGGTTGGATACAACTGATCATCTATCGAGACTGTAAGTGGCGAATGTACTCCGCCGGTATGGAGTGTGGTATCAGTTTCAATAATCATCACCGCACATTCATCCTCGGCGATCGGCTTGTGTCGCATCTGCTTGGGAATTACGCAAAACTCTCCTGCGTTCAAGACAATGGTGCGATCTTCGAGCTGAATACGAAGCGTGCCATAGATCACTGAAAACATCTCGTCCTCATGTTCGTGAGCATGCCAAACGAATTCTCCTTTCAGTTTTGCAATTTTGACGAATTGATTATTGACGCGACCAAGGACTCGCGGCTTCCAGTATTCTCTGAGCGCATCCAGTTCATTTCGTAGGTTAATGCTATCTAAAGTGTTTATCATACTCTTGCTTCTGCCTGTTAGTCAGTCTGAGCCCTGCAATCTAAAGAAAAGCGTGAGTTCTGAGTAGCGACGAATTACAATACCGGCATTAACGTTGCTAATGGCCTGATATGAATAAAACTCACAACCTTGATCTGGCGCTGCTCAGAGCCTTTGTCGAGGTGGCGGATACGGGGAGCATGAGCGTTGCGTCAGTCAATCTACATCTGACTCAAGGAGCTGTGAGCCAGCGAATCAAGCGCCTGGAGGCATTTCTCGGCTGTCAGTTATTACTGCGTGACACACAGGGCAGTCGTTTGACCTCGATAGGAACATCGCTGCTGCCAGATGCCCGTCGCCTGTTGCGGATACATGACGCCTTCTGTACATCCATTGGCGGTAGGGAAACAGCCGCCTTGGTGCGCCTAGGGCTCCCTTTCGATATGGCCGGAGCCCCGCTTGCCCCCTTACTCAAAGCTTTTAGTACTGTCTTTCCGAGGGTAGAGGTAAAGATTTTCAGCGCTTCCTCGACGGATCTCGACCAAGCGTTCAGCAATGGAAAACTCGATCTGGTACTCAGTCAGGGCCCGGTCGACGTCGAATTGGGCGAAAGGGTGGCTGTGGATCAATTGGTATGGTTGGGCAACGAGGCGACAGCAGCACAGCGGCCGTTGGCGCTGTGCTTCCTGACCGCGAATTGTGCCTTTCGTGATACCGTTTTTCAGCGTCTCGGCGAAGAAGGTATCGTCGGAAAGATGGTGTTCGAAAATACATCAGCCGATACCACATTGACCATGGTTCGCAATGGGCTTGCAGTTACACCTTGGCTGCGGAGTCTCGCGCCTGAAGATATCATCCTGTCATTAGCAGATTGTGGGCTACCGACACTGCCCGAGTTCGCGGTGCGACTCCAGTCGGTGGATCATGCCAATCGTCCTATTTCTGGTCTTGCGGACCTAATCAGGGATCATTTCAAGCGCTCAGACATCTAGCTCCGAATTAATTGAAGTCTTTACCTAAAGCGGCCCATTGGGTCTAGGCAAGCACAACAGCGGCAAGCTGGCCTTCAACCGACACGTTATGAGCGGTCATTTGTAAACGACTATTTTTGAACTATCGCTTCCAATCGCCTTCGGCAGCTTCGGGTCGACAGCGGACTGTGGGAGGTGGGTGTAGCTGACGACCCAGGACGGATCTTGGTTGGCTGAACGCCTGGATGGGGGAATAAAGCTGTCTAAAACCGCCCGAAAGCGTCTCGGTTTTATTGGGCCAAAGTCGCTGAAACTGGCTGAACCCTATTAGACAGGCCAGATGCTCAGGCCGCTTGCGGTGCGGTCTGAGGCTAGATACCCACGCTACTGCTGCATTGCCGGGATGTGCTGGATGGACGTACAGCCGGCGCGTACCAATTTTTGTACCAATAGTGGGATGCAGTTCAGCGAAAGGTCCCGGTATTGAGGTTCTCGCCTGTGTCCGGTGATCTGATATAAAACCTTTCTGGACAGGGTAAGCGCACACTTGATGTAGCTCAGAGCTTCTGAGCATTGAGAGGTGCGTATGACCATAGATAGGGATGGAATGGATTGTGATCAGCAGGTTAGCAGGCCGGCTGAAAACAATGGTCCGCCAGGCGGTCAAGACTCGGAAGGTAAAAGGGAGCAGCCCGAGGAACGCGACGATTCCGCACATAATCGGCCCTTTCGAGGCAGGCAGAGATCAGGCCCGCCGGACCCATCGCGGGCATCCAATGCCGAGCGTTATAGTTATCACAAGCGCCCACTGGAGTAACTTCCAGTACAGTGTGTAAAGGGTGGCGGAAGTACTGTTCAGCCCAGCTGATAGAAGCCCAGCCCCGCGCTGGGCTTTTTGCATTCATGAGACGCCATGAGGGCTTGTGATAGCAGGGCTGGGCATCGACGTTCAGCGGTGGATAAGCGAGAGCTCGCTGATGATGCAGATCGAGCCGTCCTCGGCGGGCGTTGCGTCGGTGTAGTCGACCTGGTTGTAAACCCCGCCGTGGAACTCGAACAGGTACGAAGCCCAGGTACTGTCGAGCTGCAAATCGCCCGACGAGGCGGATACCCCGTTGCATTCGGCCGTCACGGTTACCACGCCTTCAGACGTCGTGTGAATGCTGATGTGGAACGTCGCACCCAGTGGCACCCCCTTCAGGACTGTGGAATTCACCGGGTCGGTCTGGTTGAAGGTGCGTCGAAACCCCAGTGTGATGTTGCCCTTGTTCCAGAACACCTTTACTGGCGGGCCGTCATCCCCGCGTACGTGCATCTGGGCGATGACCACCTTCTGCGCCGAGTTAACCTTGGTCAGCGTCATGGTTTGCCGATTCCAGTGATCCTGGGCGCTGGCCAGCGTCCAGTCTTGCGTTTCTGTCCATTCGCAGCGTGTCCTGTGGGTGCTTTTGCTCGAAGCACCTTTGGTTGGGGCTGAGAACTGGATCGAGCCATCGCTGAGCACTGTCACGATGCTGGGAAAGCGGGCAATCGCTTCAGCACCGTTCAGCTCCAAAGCAACGGGGTTGGTTGAGGAGACGGCTACCGGCGTGGCGATGGTGAGGTGGCTGATATCTACGGCCATGGGGAACTCCTGGCGAAAAGGTTTGAGTGGCATAGCCGCCGTACAAGCGACGGCCGAACACAAAGTTAGCCTCAGGCTAAAGATCGGTCAATAGCTGATGGCTAAATTAATTTCGCTTCACGGGAAATTACCTACAGGCGAAATTTTTCGCAGTGGGGGGCTTTACGCAGGATTTGACGGTGAGCTAAGCTTTCGCCGAGTACTGTACGAATATACAGCTATCAGGATGAGAATATGGCAAGCCACATAAAGTCGGAACCTCAACAGCGCCAGGAAATGACCGGAATAGAGCGGCTTAGCCTGCGGGTATCGTCAATGATCAACCACCCGCTCGCACAGACGCAGCGCTGGGTAGTGGTGCACCGTCTGGATACCGACGGTGAAGCGGAATGGGAGGAGGTGATGGGCCAACTGCTGGAAACGCCAGAGTTGCAGCTGACGTTCAATGATGACGCCAGCGTGACGGTGCGATGGGCGCGCAGTAGCGTGGAAGAGCGTGATGATTTTATCGTCGAGCGCGACTGCGAGGCTCAGGTCGAGGAAGCTGCACCGTTCTGAGCTTCAGCAAAAGCCCGCCGGTCAGGGCGGGCTTCGGTTTATACAAGGTGGGCATTCCACACCAGCAGGACCCTGGCCTGTATGTAGGTCTCTTCCCGACGAATCATGCGGTCTTTGTGCCGCGAGTTGTCGGAGATCATCTCGAAGTGGTCCTCGTCCGCGATCTGTAGCCGCTTGATGTAGATGTGGTCGCCCCAGGAAAAGAAGTAGATGCCATCGCCGACGAACTCTCGGATGCTGACGTCGACGATCAGCGGGTCGCGGTGCCTGATGGTCGGCTCCATCGACTGGCCCCAGCCGGTCACCATCTTCAGGTGATGGTGCTCGCTGAACGTCACGCCCAGTTCGCGCAGGTGGCTGGGGCTGACGCGAACGTCCTTGAACATCTCGGGGTAGTCGTGGGGGATCTGGCCGCCGCCCATGGCTGCCCGTACGTCATAGTGGGCAATCCACACTTCGTCACCGACCAGGCCGGGGCGCAGCGGCTCGGCTTCCAGCAGCGTGGCATCTGCAGGCTCTTGCGCCGCAGCCAGCAGCCTTTGCCGGGTTTCTTCAGCGATACCTTTGCCGCTTCGGGCAAGCATCTGTTTGACCAGGTCGGCTGCAGAGAGCTTGTTGTCACCTGGCTCGACAGCCGCTTGTGCGTGTTCGCCTGGCGACAGCGCGTCGAACCAGCCCCGTGGCAAACCTTCGATGCCCTCGATGCGGCGGGCCACGTCATCGCCCAGGTTTTTCACGGTCTTGTCGGAAAGGATCTGGCTAAGGTGTGCAGGCGCCATCCCCCAGCGCTCTGCGCAGGTGCCCTTTCTCTGGCTGCCGATTAGCTTCACCAGGTTGTGCTTGCGAATTTGGTAGATGTCCATGGGGTGAAGCATGCCAGTGTTTAGCTTGCTGCTAAATGTGCGCATGGCTAAATCTGCTCTTGTGGTGTTGTTAGCTGTAGGCTAAATTAAGCGCACAAACAAGGAAAGCTAGCGAGACATTTTTCTCCAGGGCTGATCACATCATCATCTGTAATGAGGTTCACATGGATCCGACCGACCTCGGCCCGGGCACCGTCACTTGGCTGGGCGGTACGGGGA
Source organism: Pseudomonas sp. KCJK9058 (assembly GCF_046230975.1). Lineage (NCBI taxonomy): Bacteria > Pseudomonadati > Pseudomonadota > Gammaproteobacteria > Pseudomonadales > Pseudomonadaceae > Pseudomonas > Pseudomonas sp. KCJK9058. The sequence goes on along the minus strand of NZ_JBJJLR010000030.1, from coordinate 17,011 downwards.
CTGTACTGCTGGGTGCGTTTCTGTGGCTGCGTAAATGGTTGTCGAGGGATGCAGTCGACCGCGCGATGGACAACGCTGAAATTGCCGTCATCCGCCACCTGACAGAGCTGCTGGACATCGAACGGGATGCCCGAAGGGAGGCGCAGGCAAAAGCTGAACTGCTCGCCAAGGAACGAAACGAGCTGGTGATGACCGTAGGCCAGCTGCAAGGCAAGGTCATGGTGCTGACCAGCAAGCTGGGCAGTAGCGGCCAAACATGAGGAGGCAGCCCGGGCGATCCGTGAATAAAAAAAGCCCGCCAAATTGGCGGGCGACAAGGGCGTAGGGAGCAACGCACAACAAATTCGGTTCAGGCAACCAGAGTACCTGGTTGCAACTGTTCGGCCAGTGCCTGGGCTGAGGCGCGGGTCGGCATCGGGCCGCTCACGGCTTCGCCGTTGCGAACCAGGTACCAGCACGCCAGCAGGCCCTGCTCACGCAGTGAGGCGGGAACGGCGCTACCGACAACGGACATGATCTGGATAGTGGCCATGGGGACCTCCTGTGAAACATGGCTCTACCATACGCAGCAGCCGGATATGTTTGAAATCAACTTCCTCGATAGTGATCATTGCTCCTATCAACCATTACCAGCGCGGTGGCCCGTAGTACACCGGTGGCGGCCCATAATAGGTGCGGTAGCCCGGTGGCGGTGGGGGTGGTGCGTAGTAGGGCTGGTAGTACACCGGCTGTGGTGGCGGTTGTACGTACACCGGCGGCGGCGCGTAATAGACCGGCTGGCGTTCGACATACACTGTGCGGTCATGGCCGCCATAAACCGTCGCCCCAACCACGGCGCCGACCACAGCCGCACCCAGCAGTGGACCCGGCCCGTACCAACCACCGTGCCCATGGCCGCCATAGCCGCCGTGAGCTGCTGCAGGCCCGCTGATGGCCAGGGCGCCGACCAGCAGGACGATTCCGGGAATGAGACGGTTCATAAAGCAACCTCGCAGGAAAACCCCACGTCCGGGGCCCTGTTACTATGACTCCGGTCTCTGTCAGCTGAGCACAGGGGAACGGTAAAGGTTGTGTAAGGGGCGACCAGTGGTTGACTCTGTTACGCTGAATAAACGTTTCAGTTATGACCAAGGAGCCTGCTATGCCGACAACTCCAAGCCGGGACACCGTGCTTTGCATCTCTCTGGCCGGTCGCCCCGGCACCTTCGGCGTGCGCTTTCACAACCACCTGTACCAGCAGTTGGGCCTGGACTTCTACTATAAGGCCATGCGCACCGATGACCTGCCGGCGGCGGTGGCAGGGATCCGCGCCTTGGGTATTCGCGGCTGCGGGGTGTCGATGCCGTACAAGGAAGCCTGCATGGCTTTGGTCGACGAAATTGATCCCTCGGCGGCGGCCATCGACTCGGTCAATACCCTTGTCAATTGCAATGGCCACCTGAAGGCCTACAACACCGATTACCTGGCCGTGCGCCAATTGCTGGTTCAGCATCAGGTCGATCCGGGCACTGCCTTTGCCCTGCGAGGCAGTGGGGGCATGGCCAAGGCCGTGGCCAGCGCCTTGCGCGATGCCGGGTTTGCCGAAGGCATCATCGTTGCACGCAACGAGCAGGCCGGGCGTCAGTTGGCGGATGTCTGTGGTTATCGCTGGGTGCCAGAGCCAGGCGACCTCTGCCCGCCGATGCTGGTGAACGTGACGCCGATCGGTATGGCAGGCGGGCAGGAGGCAGAAGAGCTGGCGTTTCCCGAGCACGCCATCGCGGCGGCGGAGCGGGTGTTCGATGTGGTGGCAATGCCGGCGCAGACGCCGTTGATTCTCCGGGCTCAGGCGTTGGGCAAGCCGGTGATCACTGGGCTGGAGGTCATTGCGCTGCAGGCGCTGGAACAGTTCGTGTTATACACCGGGGTAAGGCCGACGCAGGCGCAGGTGGATGCGGCGGTGGCATACGCGCGGGCTAGCTAGTTAATGCCACCCCCTTCACAGCTTCGGCGGCGAAGGGGGTACAGGCGAAACCCGGATCAGAACACCTCGTGCCCGTTATCCAGCTGTTTGTCGACCAGTGCCCGGCCATGGGCCAGCGACACACGCTGCGCATTCTCAAGGTCGGAGAAGAACTGCATGGGCATCGACATGCGCTTGCTGGTGTGCCCGTCAGGTGCCGTGATCAGGCAGCCGGCGGCATAGGGCAGGGGGGAGTCGGGATGTGGCATCACGCTGGCAGTGATGGTGTGCTCGCGGTATTCACAGTGAAGAGATTGCATCGTCCTTACCTCGCTGTGGCATGTGAAGCAGTTACCTTCATATACCACAGCAAGAGGCCGGGAGTTCCCGGCCCGACGAGCGCGCCGCGACGAACGCTTAGCCTTCGAGCTCGGTTGGCTGGATCACTTCGACCCAATAACCGTCCGGGTCCTTGACGAAGGCCAGGTGGTTCATGCGGCCGTCCTGCAGGCGTTTCTGGAACGGTACTTCCAGTTCCTCGAAGCGCGCGCAAGCGGCGCGTACGTCGGGTACCGAAATGCAGATGTGGCCAAAGCCGCGCGGGTCGGTGTTGCCATTGTGGTAGGCAAACTCGGCATCGTTTTCGGTGCCATGGTTGTGGGTCAGCTCCAGCACGCCGGGGATCGCCTTCATCCACTGGTGGCGGGCGGTGTCATCAGCGGGGATCTGGGCAGGGTCGACCAGGGCCAGGAAGTACAGGCTGAAAGCGGCTTCAGGGAAGTCACGCTTGTCCACCAGGCGGAAGCCCAGCACGCGGGTGTAGAAGTCCAGCGACTTCTCGATGTCCTTGACCCGCAGCATGGTGTGGTTGAAGACGAACTGGGCGGTGGCGGCGTCAGGTTGCGCGGTGACGCCAGGCAGGGTTTGCAGATCGTGCAGGCTCATGGGAACTCCTGAGACGGGGCCGGGCGCAGGGCGCCGGCAAAACAGACAGGCTGGCCATGATACGGCAGTGCGCCGATTGCGCAAATGAAAGCGCCCTGCAAAGGCAGGGCGCTGAAATTAGAGGCCCGCATGTGCGGGCGCGTGATGGGGTCGCTAATCCTTTAGCTGTTTCGATACTGAGCCAGTCCTTGTGAAAAAAGCGTGAAGCCTTTGTGGGCATTTCATCAGCGTACCCAGCTGTCTACCGTGGCGGCCCCATATTGTTCTTTCCAGGCCTTGAGGCCGCGGTGGTTGCCGCCTTTGGTCTCGATGCGTTCGCCGGTGTGCGGGTTCTGATAGACCTTGACCACCCGTGGGCGGCGTTGTTGCTTGGGGGGTGTGCTGGAAGCGCGGGCCACAGCCTTCGGGTCGAGGATGGCGATGATATCGCGCAGGCTCTTGTCATAGCTTTTCATCAGGCCGACTAGTTTCTGCTCGAATTCGATTTCGCGTTTGAGGCCGGCATCCTTTTTCAACGCTTCCAGTTGCGCCATCTGTTCCTGGAGCGCTTTTTCGGCAGCACGAAACTCTGCAAGTCTGGACACTGTAATCACTCCTGTACGTCGGTCGTGGCAGGGCGTGACGAACATTGAAGAAGAGTAAAAACGCCGGCCACGCAGGTGGGTTCCACTGTTCGCTGATATCGAGTGTAGTCATTCATGTCTACTGGGTAAACTGCTAACTTTTTGTAAGTAAGCCGGGAACTTTCCTAGTTTTGCGTGCGCTATTTTGCGGTGTTTCTGCGGTTGCGCGACAGGGGGGCTAGACCATGGTCCAATGGCCCGCGCCAGAGCCTTTGCGCGATCATTTCAGATGATGGCCGACTCATGTTCGGACCTGCCGCAGTGCCGTGGCCAGCCCGTGCCACAGGTTGTTAACTCGTCTTCATTCTGGATGTTTCCTCGCATGTTTTCCCCTTTCCCCCTCGCCCCCGGGCGCCGTGTAACCGGCCTGGTTCTATTGTGTGCCGGTGTCAACGCCCAGGCTGCCGGGTTTCTTGAAGACGGCAGTGCCAAGATCGAAGCACGCAATGTCTATTTCAACCGGGACTTCCGGGACGGTTACAGCAGTTCCAGCCAGGGCGCATCCAAGCGCGAAGAGTGGGCACAAGGCTTCATCCTCAATGTGCAATCGGGTTATACGCAAGGCCCGGTAGGTGTTGGTGTGGATGCGCTGGGCATGTTCGGCTTCAAACTGGACTCCAGCCCGGCCGACAGTAACAGTGGATTGCTGCCCTCGTCTGGCCACGACCCCCGGCACTCGGCCGACCAGTATGCGAAGATGGGCCTGGCGGCCAAGGTCAAGGTCTCCAATACCGTGCTCAAGTACGGCTCAATGATGCCGGATGTGCCGTTGCTCAAGTACAACGATGGCCGTCTGCTGCCGACCCTGTTCCAGGGGGCCATGCTCACCTCTGAAGAACTGCACGACCTGAAGTTCACCCTGGCTCGCCTGGACAACTACACCGCTCGGGATTCCACCGATCGCCAGGACATCCGCGTGCACTGCAAAAACAAGCGTTATGCCTGCGATACCGAAGCCGACCACTTCGACCTGGCCGGTGTCGACTACCGTTTCAACGAGCGTTTCAGCGCCCAGTACCAAGTGGCCAAACTGGAGAATATCTACCGTCAGCACTTCCTCGGCCTGGTGGCCAGTCAGCCGCTGCCGGTGGGCAGCCTGTCGGCTGACATGCGCCTGATCAAGAGTGATGACATCGGCAATGCCCGTGCCGGTGAAATCGACCATCGCGCCTTCAGCGGCATGCTGGGCTACAGCCTCGGTGGCCACAAGCTCAGTGCCGGCTGGCAGCGCATGTATGGCAACAGCGCCATGCCGTACCTGGATGGTAGCAACCCGTACCTGGTCAACTACGCCCAGGTCAATGATTTCGCCGCTGCACAGGAGCGCTCCTGGCAAGTGCGCTATGACTACGACTTCAAGGCGTTGGGTGTGCCCGGCCTGACCTTCTTCACCCGTTATATCAACGGCGACAATATCAAGGTGCCGGGCAGCGGTGCCGAAGGCAAGGAGTGGGAACGCGACACCGAGTTCAAATACCAGGTGCAAAGTGGCTCTTTCAAGGATGTCAGCGTACGCCTGCGTAATTCCACTTACCGCAGCAACTATGAACAGTGGGCGCGTGACATGGATGAGACGCGGGTCATTGTCAGCTACAACTTCTCGATCTTCTAAGCGGCTGCTTTGCCAAATACCGGTAGCCGCCTGACAATGGTGGCGGGTTCCCGCAAAGGGCAGGGCAATGAAAGACCTGTTGTTGATCGGCATCGGCGCGGGTGACCCGCGCCAGGTCACCTATGAAGCAGTCGATGCGCTGCGTAGCGCTAGCGTGTTCTTCGTGCTCGACAAGGGCGACGACAAAGATGAACTGGTACGCCTGCGCAAGGCCATTCTGCAGCGCTACCGCCCCGAAGGTGGCTATCGCCTGGTGCCGGTGGTCGACCCTTTGCGCGATGGGCAGGCGGATGACTACCTGGGCGCGGTGCAGCACTGGCACCGGCAGCGTGCTGCGCTGTATGCGCGCCTGATCGAGGAGGAAATTGGCGACGGGGAAACGGGGGCCTTCCTGCTGTGGGGCGAGCCCACCCTGTACGACAGCACCCTGCGCATTCTCGACCTGGTCCGAGAACAGGGCGTGACGTTGCGCTTGCAGGTCATCCCTGGCATCAGCAGTGTGCAGGCGCTGGCGGCGCGGCACCAGGTGCCGCTCAACCGCATCGGCGAGCCCCTGACCGTGCTGCCGGGGCGACGCCTGGCCGGGCAGGGGGCTATCGACAACGTGGTCGTGATGCTCGACGGGCAGTGCGTCTTTGCCGGGCTCGATGACCCGGCGCTGACCATCTATTGGGGCGCGTACCTGGGGACTGAGGATGAAGTGCTGATCGCCGGGCCGTTGCAGGCGGTGAAGGCACGGATCCTGGAAGTGCGCGAGCGGGAGCGGGCGCGCAAAGGGTGGATCATGGATACCTATCTACTGCGCAGAGAGCTGTGAGGTGGGTTGCCTGTGTCGGCCTCTTCGCGGGCAGGCCCGCTCCGGCAAGCGAAACAGGCAACGCCGTGCTCAAGGGTTACCCAGAATGCCCACCACCGTGTCCCGCAACTGATCGATGCTGAACGGCTTGCCGATCAGGTGCATGCCCTCCGGTACAGTGAGGCTGTCGGCGTAGCCGCTGGCGAACAGCACCGGTAATAGCGGCCGCAGTTCGCGCGCTTTGCCCGCCAGCACCTCACCTCGCATGTCCGGCAGCCCCACATCGGTCATCATCAGTGCCAGCGTCTGGCTTGGGTCTTCAAGTACACGCAGGGCGGCTGCGGCGTCTTCTGCCTCGATGACCTTGTAGCCCAACTCGTCGAGCACTTCGACCGTCAGCATACGTACGATGTCGTCGTCTTCGACTACCAGAAGGTGCATGGTTCAAATCCTGTACAAATGAGTGTCTTTAATCTGTGCACCGCGCGGCATCAGAAGTTCCCGAGGATACCGCTCCATGCAAATAGATGGAACGATTGCCGAATGCAACCTTCAAATACTGGCTAAATGCCCTGCCAGACCCGTGAAAGCTGGTTAGACTCGCTTATCAGGACAGCGCAGTGGCAGATAACAATAACGACTGATCGGCCACTCTTTTCAATGGACTTTTCTAGCTCGGGCGTTTTCTCATGATTCAAGCAGCCTCGATGGACCAGCGAAGCTTTCGCAAGCTGTTGAGCCGTAACATCGGCCTCCCCCTGGGGGTTGGCCTGCTCGGGGCCGTGGCCTTCGTCGCGGTGATCAACTACCTGCTTTCGGCCATGCAGTGGGTCGAGCACACCGACCGGGTGATCGGCAACGCCAACGAAACGGTCAAGCTGTCGATCGACATGGAAACGGGCATGCGCGGCTTCCTGATCACGGGCGACGAGCGCTTCCTTGACCCTTACGAGGTGGCCAAGCCACGCATTCTCGGCAGCCTGCAAAGCCTGCGCAGCATGGTCGAGGACAACCCGCAGCAGGTTGACCGTATTGACCGGCTGATGGCCTTGCAGCGGGCCTGGAACGACTTCGGTAACGAGATGATCAGCCTGCGCCGCAGCCAGGGCGATTACCAGGCCTCGATCGGCAATGGCCGGGGCAAGCGCATCACCGATGAAATCCGCAAGGAGTTCGATGACCTGATCATTACCGAACAACAATTGCGCATGGCCCGTAACGAAAAAGTCAGTACCGTCACCGTGACGGCGATTTCGGCGTTCGTGCTGTTCATTGTCGGCCTCAGTGCATTGCTGGCCTACCTGGGCCGTCGTGACCTGCTGGCACTTTCGGCCAACTACGCTGAAAACCTGCAGGCCCAGCAACGCTCGGCGCAGCGCCTGGAGCACCAGGCCTGGCTACGCAACGGCCAGACCCAGCTGGCGCAGCAGGTGCTCGGGCAGCTGACCTTGCCCATGCTTGGCGAGAACATCCTGCGCTTCTTTGCCTCTTATCTGGGCAGCGTGGTGGGCGCCGTGTACGTGCGCGACGAGCATGGCCGGCTGGTGCGCGTGGCCTGTTATGGCCTGAGTACCGAAGAGCAGGCCCGCGAGCAGATCGAGTCGGACCACCATGGCCTGTTGGCCCAGGCGGTCCGCGAAGGCCGCTTGCTGCGCCTGGAGGAACTGCCCGAAGATTTCTATCGCCTCAGTTCCGGGCTGGGCAGCGGCTTGCCGCGCAGCGCACTGCTGATGCCGGCGACCGAAGATGGGCAGATCAACGGGGTGATCGAGCTGGGCTTCCTGCGCCCCTTGCAAGAACGGGATGAAGAGCTGCTGGAGCGGGTCGGCGGCAACCTGGGCATGTCGATCGAGAGTGCACGTTATCGTCAGCGCCTGCAGGAAGTGCTGGCCGAAACCCAGCAACTCAATGAAGAGCTGCAGGTGCAGCAGGAAGAGCTCAAGACTGCCAACGAAGAGCTCGAAGAGCAGTCACGGGTGCTCAAGGAGTCTCAGGCCCATCTGGAAACCCAGCAGGCCGAACTCGAGCAGACCAACGAGCAGTTGTCGGATCGCACCGAAGCGCTGGACCGCAAGAACGATGAGCTGAGCCAGGCGCAGCTGGAGCTGCAGGCCCGTGCCGACGACCTGCAGCGATCGAGCAAGTACAAGTCCGAATTCCTCGCCAACATGTCCCATGAGCTGCGCACGCCGCTCAACAGCTCGCTGATCCTGGCCAAGTTGTTGGCTGAGAACGGTGAAGGCAACCTCAGTGAGGAGCAGGTCAAGTTCGCCGAATCCATCTACTCGGCCGGTAACGATCTGCTCAACCTGATCAACGACATTCTCGATATCGCCAAGGTCGAGGCCGGCAAGCTTGAAGTACGGCCCGAGACCACCCAGGTCGAGCGCCTGGTCGAAGGCTTGCGCGGCATGTTCCAGCCGCTTGCCGGCCACAAGGGGCTGGCCTTCGAGGTCAAGGTCGAGCCGCAGGTACCGGCCACGCTGTTCACCGACCGTCAGCGCCTGGAGCAGATCCTCAAGAACCTGCTGTCCAACGCCATCAAGTTCACCGAGCGTGGTCAGGTCAGCATGAACGTCAGCTTCCAGGCAGGCAGCGGTATCGTGTTCGCAGTTCGGGACACCGGCATCGGCATTGCGGCCGATCAGCAGCAGGCGATCTTCGGCGCCTTCCACCAGGTCGATGGCACCAGCAATCGCCGTTATGGTGGCACTGGCCTGGGTCTGTCGATCTCCCGTGACCTGGCGCATTTGCTCGGTGGCCAGATCAATGTCGACAGCAGCCCCGGGCAAGGCAGCGTGTTCAGCCTGATTCTGCCGGAGCGCTATGCCGCCGAGGCGGAAGACGTCGAGCCGCAAAGCCTGCGCCCGGCCGTCGATGCGTTGCCGCCCGCACCGCAAGCGCCGTTGGCCGCCGCTGTCATGCGCCCGGCGCCGGCCTTTGCCGACGACCGCGAGCGTGCCCCTTTCGATACCCGTTGCATTCTGGTGATCGAAGACGAGCCCAACTTTGCCCGCATCCTCTTCGACCTGGCCCATGAACTGGGCTATAGCTGCCTGGTGGCCCATGGCGCCGACGAAGGCTTCGAGCTGGCGGCCCAGTACATTCCGGATGCGATCCTGCTGGACATGCGCCTGCCCGACCACTCGGGCCTCACCGTCCTGCAGCGCCTCAAGGAGCAGGCCAGCACCCGCCATATCCCGGTTCACATCATTTCGGTGGAAGACCGTGTCGAGGCGGCCATGCACATGGGGGCGGTGGGGTATGCGGTCAAACCCACCAGCCGCGAGGAGCTCAAGGAGGTGTTCGCTCGCCTGGAAGCCAAGCTTACGCAAAAGCTCAAGCACATCCTGCTGGTGGAAGACGACGACCTGCAGCGCGAGAGCATCGCCCGGCTGATCGGCGACGACGATGTCGAGATCACGGCCGTGGCCATGGCCCAGGATGCCCTGGCGCTGTTGCGCCAGAACATCTACGACTGCATGATCATCGACCTCAAGCTGCCAGACATGCTCGGCAACGAGCTGCTCAAGCGCATGACCGCCGAGGATATCCGCGCCTTCCCGCCGGTGATCGTGTATACCGGCCGCAACCTCACCCGCGAGGAAGAAGCCGATCTGCTCAAGTACTCACGCTCGATCATCATCAAGGGCGCACGTTCGCCGGAGCGTCTGCTCGACGAAGTGACGCTGTTCCTGCACAAGGTCGAATCGCAGCTGTCCAACGAGCGTCAGCGCATGCTCAAGACCGCGCGCAGCCGCGACAAGGTGTTCGAGGGCCGCAAGGTGCTGCTGGTGGATGACGATGTGCGTAATATCTTCGCCCTGACCAGTGCCCTGGAGCACAAGGGTGCCATTGTCGAAATCGGCCGCAACGGGCGCGAAGCCATCGAGCGCCTGGAGCAGCACGACGACATCGACCTGGTGCTGATGGACGTGATGATGCCGGAGATGGACGGCTTCGAGGCCACGCGGCTGATCCGCCAGCAACCGCGCTGGCGCAAACTGCCGATCATCGCCGTGACCGCCAAGGCCATGAAGGATGACCAGCAGCGTTGCCTGCAAGCCGGTGCCAATGATTACCTGGCCAAGCCGATCGACCTGGACCGCCTGTTCTCGTTGATCCGTGTCTGGCTGCCGCAACTGGAGCGAATTTGACTAGCGAACGCAACACCGACATCGAGATCCGACTGCTGATCGAGGCGATCTACCTCAAGTACAGCTACGATTTCCGCAATTATTCCGGCGCTTCGATCAAGCGTCGGATCCTCCACGCGCTGCGTCAGTTCGATTGCCTGACGGTGTCTGCGCTGCAGGAGCGTGTGCTGCACGACCCGGGCATGTTCATGCAACTGCTGCAGTACCTGACGATCCCGGTCAGCGAGATGTTCCGTGACCCTGACCACTTCCTTGCCGTGCGCAACGAAGTGGTGCCGCTGCTGCGTACCTGGCCCTCGATCAAGGTCTGGATCGCGGGCTGCAGCACGGGGGAAGAGGTGTATTCCATGGCCATCCTGTTGCGTGAGGAAGGGCTGCTTGAGCGCACCATCATCTACGCCACCGACATCAACCCGCATTCGCTGGACAAGGCCAAGCAGGGCATCTACTCGATGCAGAGCATGCGCGAATACGAGGAAAACTACCGCCTTGCCGGTGGCCGCCGAGACTTCGCCGAGTACTACACCGCCGCCTATGGCAACGCCATCATGGACAGCAGCCTGCGCGACAATGTCACCTTCGCCGACCACAGCCTGGCCACCGACAGCGTGTTCTCCGAGACCCAGTTGGTGTCGTGCCGCAATGTGCTGATCTACTTCAACAAGGACCTGCAGGATCGGGCGCTGGGCCTGTTCCATGATTCGCTCTGCCACCGTGGTTTCCTGGTGCTGGGTAGCAAGGAGTCGGTGGATTTTTCGGCCTACAGCGATCGTTTCGAGCCGCTGGTCAAGCCCCAACGGATCTTCCGTAAATCATGAGCGGCGTACGCGCAGTGGTGATCGGCGCCTCGGCCGGTGGCGTGGCGGCATTGTTCCAGGTGCTCGGCACGTTGCCATCGGCGTTCGCCATACCGGTGCTCTGCGTGCTGCACCTGCCGGACGATCGCCACAGCCAGCTGGCCGGCGTACTGCAGCGGCGGCTGCATCGGCCGGTGTGCGAGGCACGTGACAAGGAGAGGATCAGCGGCGGGCAGATCTATGTGGCAGGGCCGGGTTACCACTTGTCGGTGGAGCGCGACCTGACGCTGTCGCTGAGCCAGGAAGAACCGGTGCATTTCTCGCGCCCAGCGATCGACTTCCTGTTCATCTCGGCGGCCGATGCCTATGGCGACAGCCTGCTGGGTGTGCTGCTTACCGGCGCCAACGAAGACGGCGCCAGGGGCCTTGCCTACATCAAGAACAATGGGGGGCGCACGATTGTCCAGGACCCTCGTGACGCACAGGTTGCCCTGATGCCGGAGGCCGCCCTGGCCCTGCACCAGCCCGACCATATTCTTACTCTGAGCGGTATCGGGCAGTTGCTCGCGACCCTGGAATACAGCGCATGCTAAGCCACACCATCGCCAAACTGCTGATTGTCGACGACTTGCCGGAAAACCTGCTGGCGCTCGATGCCCTGATCCAGGGCGAGGACCGCGAGGTGCACCAGGCACAGTCTGCCGAGGCTGCCTTGTCGTTGCTGCTCGAGCACGAGTTCGCACTGGCCATTCTCGATGTGCAGATGCCGGGCATGAACGGTTTTGAACTGGCCGAGCTGATGCGCGGTACCGACAAGACCAAGCACATCCCGATCGTCTTCGTCAGCGCGGCGGGTCGCGAGATGAATTATGCCTTCAAGGGCTACGAGAGCGGGGCCGTGGACTTTCTGCACAAGCCGCTCGACACCCTGGCGGTGAAAAGCAAGGTCTCGGTGTTCGTCGACCTGTTCCGCCAGCGCAAGGTGCTTGGCCGGCAGCTGGAAGCCCTGGAGCAGAGCCGCCAGGAACAGGAGCTGTTGCTCAGCCAGCTGCAGGTGGCACGGTGTGAGCTGGAGCACGCCGTGCGCATGCGGGACGACTTCATGTCGATCGTCTCCCACGAGGTGCGCACGCCGCTCAATGGCCTGATCCTGGAAACCCAGTTGCGCAAGATGCACCTGGCACGGGGCAACCTGGACGCCTTCAGTGTCGACAAGCTGCAGGCCATGGTCGAGCGCGACGAACGGCAGATCAACAGCCTGATCCGGTTGGTCGAGGACATGCTCGATGTTTCGCGCATCCGTACCGGTAAACTGTCGCTGCGGCCCAAACTGTTTGACCTGGGCCAACTGGTGCGTGGGCTGGTGGAAAACTTCACGGCGCAGGCCATGGCCCTGGAAACACACATCGAATTGCAGCGTTGCGAAGCGCTGACGGGGGAGTGGGACGAATTCCGGATTGAACAAGTAGTGGCCAACCTGTTGTCCAATGCAATGCGTTACGGCGAGCGCAATCCGGTGCAGGTACGGGTGTTCGAGCAGGGCGGCATGGCCTGGGTGCAGGTGCAGGACCACGGCATCGGTATCAGCGCCGTCAACCAGCAGCGAATCTTCCAGCAGTTCGAGCGGGTCTCTGCCCAGCAGGCCAGCGGAGGGTTGGGCCTGGGGTTGTACATCTCCGAGCAGATCGTCCAGGCACACGGTGGCCGGATACAGGTTGAAAGCGAGGAGGGCAAGGGTGCCACATTCACCCTGCAATTGCCGATGGCAATATTCAAAGAACAAAACGACCAGGCGCGGGCAACCTCTGTGTAAGCCTGGGGTCTGATGGCCAACTGTAAGTATTTCAAGGCGTTAACATGAGTGAAGATGCACAAGATGTGGTTCTGGTCGTCGAGGATGAACCGGCGATTCGCATGATTTTGCGCGATTACCTGGCGGGTGAGGGGTACCACGTCCTGGTGGCTGAGGATGGCGAGCAGGCGTTTGCCATCCTGGCCAGCAAACCGCACCTGGACCTGATGGTGACAGACTTCCGTTTGCCGGGGGGGATCTCGGGGGTGGATATTGCCGAGCCCGCGGTGAAATTGCGGCCCGACCTGAAGGTGATTTTCATCAGCGGCTACCCGGCGGAGATTCTCGAATCTGGCAGCCCGATCACCCGCAAGGCACCTATCCTGGCCAAGCCGTTTGACCTGGATACCTTGCACGAGCAGATCCAGTCGCTGTTGCGCTGAGGCATCCGGCCTTTTCGCGGGGCAAACCCGCGAGGAGGCCGTTGCAGGCTATCGCAGCGTCCGCTCAATCCCGCCGACCAGCAAGTTTTCCATCAGCTCCAACCCTTGCGCTTCAGGCAGTGCTTTGAGCAACCCCGGCAGCTGGTTGAGAAACGTCGCCAGTACATGCGCTGTAGCGTCCAACGCTTGCCCCGGCAGTTTCGCTTGCGGTGCGATCAAGCGCAGCAGACCCGCCTCATAGCGCTTGCGCAACGATGCCAGGTGCGCCTGTTGCGCCTCACTCAAACAACACAAATCCCGCTCGGCCAGCCGAAACTGCAGCGGCCGTTCGGCATGCAACTGCCAGTGCGCAGCAATCAGGCAGCTCAATGCCGACGTCCCCCGGGCCATGGCCCGGCGGGCCTGGTCCAGGGTGGCCTGCAGCTCTTCGTACAACTCTTCGATCAAGTCGTACAGCAGGTCCTGCTTGCTGGGAAAGTGATGGTACAGCGAGCCGGCGGTCAGCCCCACATGGGCCGCCAGCTCGCGCATGCTGACCTGGCCAAAGCCCTTTTCGGCAAACAATGCCATGGCCCGGTCACGTCGCTCCTCAAAGTTGGCACAGCGCATTGCGGCATTGACCGGGGGCATGGCGCTTGGTCCTCAGTAGGTGAAGAAACCGCGACCGCTCTTGCGCCCCAGCCAGCCGGCCGCGACCATTTCCTTGAGCAGCGGAGCAGGGCGGTACTTGCTGTCGTTGAAGCCTTCATGGAAGGCTTCCATGATCGCCAGCAGGGTGTCCAGGCCGATCAGGTCGGCCAACGCCAGCGGGCCGATCGGCTGGTTGCAGCCCAAGCGCATGCCGGTGTCGATGTCCTCGGCACTGGCCAGGCCTTCCTGGCGCACGAAGATCGCCTCGTTGATCATTGGCACCAGGATGCGGTTGACCACGAAGCCCGGACGGTTGCCGGCGGTGATCGGGGTCTTGCCGACTTTTTCGGTCACCACCAGCGCCTGGGCGTAGGTGTTGTCGCTGGTCTGCAGGCCACGAATGATTTCGACCAGCGCCATCATCGGTACTGGGTTGAAGAAGTGCACACCAATGAAGCGCTCGGGGTGCTCGATGCTGGCGGCCAGTTGAGTCACCGACAGCGACGAGGTGTTGGTGGCGATCAGGCAGTCGGCGGCAACGTTGGCTGCCACCTGCTGCAGGATGCGCTGCTTGAGCTGCAGGTTCTCGGTAGCCGCTTCGATCACCAGGTGTGCAGCGCTGAGCTGGGTGTAGTCGGTGCTGGTGCGAATGCGTGCTTTGGCGGCTGCGGCCTTGTCGGCATCGAGGGTGCCTTTGCTGACCTGGCGCTCGAGGTTCTTGCTCAAGGTGGCCACGCCGCGCTCGAGCGCTGCGTCGGAAACATCCACCAGCAGCACCTGGTAGCCGGCAATGGCGCACACCTGGGCAATGCCGTTGCCCATGGTGCCCGCGCCGATCACGGCGATCTGTTCAATGCTCATGTGTCAGTCTCCCTCAGACGCGCTCGAACACGACGGCGATGCCTTGGCCACCGCCGATACACATTGTGGCCAGGGCGTAGCGGCCCTGGATGCGCTGCAGCTCATGGATGGCCTTGGTGGCGATGATCGCACCGGTGGCACCCACCGGGTGGCCCAGGGAAATGCCCGAACCGTTGGGGTTGACCTTTTCCGGGTCGAAGCCCAGCTCGCGGGCCACGGCGCAGGCCTGGGCAGCGAAGGCCTCGTTGGACTCGATCACATCCAGGTCTTGTAGGTTCAGGCCGGTTTTTTCCAGCACTTTGCGGGTGGCCGGAATCGGCCCCAGGCCCATCAGCTCGGGCTCCACCCCGGCGTGGGCATAGCCCACCAGGCGTGCCAACGGTTTCAGGCCCAGGCGGCGCACTGCGTCACCGGTGGCCAACACCAGGCCGGCGGCGCCATCGTTGATACCGCTGGCGTTGCCGGCGGTGACGGTGCCATCTTTCTTGAATACCGGCTTCATACCGGCCAGTTGTTCGGCGGTCACATCAGCACGCACATGCTCGTCGACACTGAACTGCACGCTGCCTTTACGGGTTTTCAGCTCCAGCGCAACGATCTGGCTGGCGAAGCGGCCCTCGGCAATGGCACGCGCGGCGCGTCGCTGGCTGGTCAAGGCCAGTTCGTCCTGCATTTCGCGGGTAATGCCGTGCTTGGCCGAAACGTTCTCGGCGGTGATGCCCATGTGGAAGTGCTGGAACGGGTCCTGCAGCACGCCGACGGTATAGTCGATGCCTTGCAGGTCACCCATGCGTGCACCCCAGCGCGCCTGTGGCAGCAGGTAAGGGCCACGGCTCATGGATTCGGCGCCGGCTGCGACGGCCACATCGGTGTCGCCCAGCAACAGGCCCTGGGCCGCAGAGACAATAGCCTGCAGGCCAGACCCGCACAGACGGTTGACGTTGAATGCCGGCGTTTCCTTGGGGATGCCAGCGTTCATTGCCGCTACCCGTGCCAGGTAGGCGTCACGCGGTTCGGTGGGGATCACCGTGCCCATCACCAGGTGGCCGACTTGCTCGGCGGCCAGGCCCGAACGCTCGATGGCGGCGCGGGTCACGGCGCTGGCCAGGTCGGCCAGTGGCAGGTCCTTGAGGGAACCGCCGAAGCCACCAATGGCTGAACGGACGGCACTGACGACGTAGATTTCTGCGCTGCTCATGAGGGCTCCGATTGCGAAGGCGTGGCGGGACCGGGCCAGGCTCTGCGAGAATGGTGGGCGGCCCCGGAGTGGGATCGAGTCTAGGCAAAGGCTCTGTTGCCGCCTATGCCGGATCTGTTCAAACAACCTGGCACTTTTTGCCACTCAGCATAGACAGCGAAAACCGCCATGCGCGAAAGCGATTCAGTCGCCGTGTACTTCCTCAACGCCATGCTCCACGCCCTGCGCGACACGCCCGCCGAGCGTGATGCCCAGCTGCGCGCGGTGGGCATTGCCCCGCAGCTGCTCGATCAGCCTCAGGCGCGGGTGCCGGCCAAGGCGTTCGCCCAGCTGTGGCTGGCGTTGATCCAGCGCCTGGACGATGAGTTCTTTGGCCTCGACAGCCATGGCATGCCGCTGGGCAGTTTTGCCCTAATCTGCCGGGGTTTGATCCTCGAGCCGAACCTGGAAAAGGCCTTGCGCCAGTGCATGGGGGGCTTCGGCCTGTTCCTGCGTGACCTGCGTGGCAGCCTGACGGTACGTGGCGGGCGGGCGCTGATCAGCGTGCAGTCGAACATTGTCGACCCATTGACCCGGGTCTATGCCGAGGAAACCTACCTGGTGCTGATGATCGGCATGCTGTGCTGGCTGGCCGGGCGGCGGATTGCCATCGACCGCACGGAGCTCGCGGTGTCGCGCCCGGCCCAGGAGGACGACTTGCTGCTGTGGGGGCCGGACCTGCGCCTGGGCAGCGGACGCACCGAGGTGGAGTTCGACAGCGCTTATCTGCGCCTGCCGGTGGTGCAGGACCGGGCGGCTTTGCAGACCTTCCTGCGCAGTGCGCCACAGGGCCTGGTGATCCGCTTTCGCAATCAGAACGGGCTGGTGGCTGAGGTGTATCGGCACCTGCGGGCATTGCGCTATGGACAGTGGCCGACATTGGCCGCGCTGGCGCAGCAGCAGGGAGTCAGTGCCAGTACCTTTCGCCGGCAGTTGGAGCGGGAGGGGCGTTCGTACCAGCAGATCAAGGATGAAGTGCGCCGGGCCATGGCCTTCGAGCGGCTGCGCGAAGGCGCGTTGAGCATTGCCGAAATTGCCGAGCAGGCGGGGTTTCAGGAACCGAGTGCCTTCCACCGGGCGTTCAAGAAGTGGACCGGGCAGAGCCCAGGAAGCTACCGGGCGCGGCTGGCCGGCCTGCGTTCTACCTGTGGGAGCGGGCATGCCCGCGAAGAAACC
>NZ_JBJJLR010000029.1:0-68880 GCF_046230975.1 Pseudomonas sp. KCJK9058 | reverse complement strand
TGGACTGCCACTGCTTCTCTCTGTGGTTGCGATACAAGGCCTCTCCTGCAGGCCCTTTTCCTATGCAAGCCAACAGCCCATGGCTATCATGCCTCCCTTATTCCAAGTCGAGACTGGCATGCTGAAGTTGTTGAATCTCCTCAAGGACGGTCGGTTCCATTCCGGAGAAGCTCTGGGGGCAGCCCTAGGGGTGAGTCGCAGCGCAGTTTGGAAGCAGCTGCAGCATCTGGAAAGTGAGCTGAACCTCACCATTCACAAGGTTCGTGGGCGCGGTTACCAGTTGGCCGCGCCACTGGCTTTGCTTGAGGCCCAGGCAATCGCCGAGTTCGCCGTGGGCGAACAGTGGCCGGTATTCATCCACGAAATCATCGATTCGACCAATGCCGAAGGCTTGCGCCTTGCCGGTGAAGGACAGGCGGCTCCATTCCTGGTTCTGGCTGAGCGCCAGAGCGCCGGACGCGGTCGGCGCGGCCGGCAGTGGGTCAGTCCATTTGCTGAAAATCTCTATTACAGCCTGGTGCTGCGCGTCGATGGAGGCATGCGTCAGCTCGAGGGGTTGAGCTTGGTAGTAGGGTTGGCGGTAATGCGCACCTTGCAGGCGTTCGGTGTAAAGGATGTCGGGCTCAAATGGCCCAACGATGTGCTGGTGCGTGGGCAGAAAATCACCGGGATTCTCCTGGAGTTGGTGGGTGATCCTGCAGATGTCTGTCATGTGGTGCTAGGCATTGGTGTCAATGTAAACATGCAGGTAAACGAACAGGTCGATCAGCAGTGGACCTCTATGCGGCGCGAGGTTGGAGCAGCCATAGATCGCAATCACTTGGTAGCGCTGCTCAGTCAGCAGCTACAGCACGAATTGGCGCGCCATCGCCGCTACGGCTTTGCCGCATTCCAGGAGGAGTGGGAGCAGGCGCACTTGTGGCAGGGGCGCAATGTATCGCTGGTTGCTGGTAGTACACGTATTGATGGTGTGGTTCTTGGCGTCGACGGGCAGGGTGGTTTGCGCCTTGAGGTGGACGGGATGGAAAAGAGCTTCAGTGGTGGTGAGCTCAGTTTGAGGTTGCGTGATGATTCTTGAGCTCGATTGCGGTAACAGCTTCATCAAGTGGCGGGTGATCCATGTCGCCGATGCTGTGATTGAAGCTGGCGGGATCGTCGATTCCGACCAGGCGCTGGTGGCCGAAGTGGCTGCGCTCGCTTCAGTACGCCTCACGGGATGCCGTATTGTCAGTGTGCGCAGCGAAGAAGAAACCGATGCGCTTTGCGCGTTGATTGCTCAGGCATTTGCCGTGCAGGCAAGAGTTGCCCACCCTGTCCGTGAAATGGCAGGTGTGCGCAATGGCTATGACGACTATCAGCGTCTGGGTATGGATCGTTGGCTGGCGGCGCTGGGGGCATTTCACCTGGCCAAGGGCGCGTGCCTGGTGATTGACCTGGGTACCGCGGCCAAAGCGGACTTCGTGTCTGCAGATGGCGAGCATCTGGGGGGCTACATCTGCCCGGGTATGCCATTGATGCGTAGCCAGCTGCGCACTCACACCCGTCGTATCCGCTATGACGATGCCTCTGCGGAGCGCGCATTGAACAGCTTGTCACCAGGTCGCTCGACTGTCGAAGCGGTAGAGCGCGGTTGCGTATTGATGCTCCAGGGCTTTGCCTACACCCAGCTTGAGCAGGCTCGTGTGCTATGGGGTGAGGAGTTCACCGTGTTCCTCACTGGCGGTGATGCGCCGCTGGTGAGGGCGGCCCTGCCACAGGCGCGGGTCGTGCCTGACCTGGTTTTCGTTGGCCTGGCAATGGCCTGCCCATTGGATTGAGGTGCCTATGCGCTGGTTGTTTCTGCTGTTACTGGTGCTCAACGTCTTTTACTACGTATGGCATCAGCAGGAAGCCCCGCTGAAGGTCAAGGAAGTCGCCCCATTGTCGCTGTACAAGGGGAATCAGCAAGAAATCCGTCTGTTGCGTGAGACAGGTGTGTCGGCACCGCCCAAGCGTCGTGATGAATGCCTGGTAGTCGGAGGCGTGAAGGGGCAGGAGCAGTTGGATGCGCTGCGTCAACGCCTGCTGAGTCTGGATATTGCCACCTCGCCGGTGGCAGGACAGTTGCCTGGGGCGGATGGTCGCTGGCTCAAGGTTGCTCCAGAAAGCGAGCGTTTGTTGGACCAAACGGTGCTCTTGGCTCTTTCCAATGATTTCAAAGACTTAAAACATAAAATTATTTTCTGCCAGGGTATTGCAACTGGCGAATAGCTTGATAGAATGGCGCCCGCTTCACAGGGAACACCACTCAGGTGGTAGAGCTGGAAGCGGTGTCAAAGCAGCTAAGTTTCAGATTTGATTGAAAAAATTTGAAAAAAACGCTTGACACTAGGACGGCAGACAAATAGAATGCCGGCCACATCTGGAGGGATTCCCGAGCGGTCAAAGGGGACGGACTGTAAATCCGTTGCGAGAGCTTCGAAGGTTCGAATCCTTCTCCCTCCACCAGTTTTAGCGAGAGCCGCAAGCTCCGCGGGTATAGTTTAGTGGTAGAACCTCAGCCTTCCAAGCTGATGATGCGGGTTCGATTCCCGCTACCCGCTCCAAGTTTGCTGGATTTTGCACAAAGTGTTTCGCTCTTGTAGCTCAGTTGGTAGAGCACACCCTTGGTAAGGGTGAGGTCAGCGGTTCAAGTCCGCTCAAGAGCTCCATATAAACAAGGCAGATATGAAAATATCTGCCTTTGTTTTATCAGCGCAAGACTATTTCTTCTGCGGAGGATTGTATCGATGGCTAAGGAAAAGTTTGATCGTTCCCTTCCCCACGTTAACGTCGGCACTATCGGCCACGTTGACCACGGTAAGACCACTCTGACCGCAGCTCTGACTCGCGTTTGCTCCGAAGTTTTCGGTTCGGCAATCGTTGAGTTCGACAAGATCGACTCGGCTCCGGAAGAAAAAGCGCGCGGTATCACCATCAACACCGCTCACGTTGAGTACAACTCGACCATTCGTCACTACGCTCACGTTGACTGCCCAGGTCACGCTGACTACGTGAAGAACATGATCACCGGTGCTGCCCAGATGGACGGCGCGATCCTGGTTTGCTCGGCCGCCGATGGTCCGATGCCACAAACCCGTGAGCACATCCTGCTGTCCCGTCAGGTAGGCGTTCCGTACATCGTGGTCTTCCTGAACAAGGCTGACCTGGTAGACGACGCTGAGCTGCTGGAGCTGGTCGAGATGGAAGTTCGCGACCTGCTGTCCACCTATGACTTCCCAGGCGACGACACCCCGATCATCATCGGTTCGGCTCGTATGGCGCTGGAAGGCAAAGACGACAACGAAATGGGCACTACCGCTGTTAAGAAGCTGGTAGAAACTCTGGACAGCTACATTCCTGAGCCAGTTCGTGCTATCGACCAGCCGTTCCTGATGCCGATCGAAGACGTGTTCTCGATTTCGGGTCGTGGTACCGTTGTTACCGGTCGTATCGAGCGTGGTATCGTCCGCGTTCAGGATCCGCTGGAAATCGTTGGTCTGCGTGACACCACCACCACCACCTGCACCGGTGTTGAGATGTTCCGCAAGCTGCTGGACGAAGGTCGTGCTGGCGAGAACTGCGGCGTTCTGCTGCGTGGCACCAAGCGTGACGACGTTGAGCGTGGTCAGGTTCTGGTCAAGCCAGGTTCGGTCAAGCCGCACACCAAGTTCACCGCAGAAGTCTACGTCCTGTCGAAGGAAGAAGGCGGCCGTCACACTCCGTTCTTCAAAGGCTACCGTCCACAGTTCTACTTCCGTACCACTGACGTGACCGGTAACTGCGAACTGCCGGAAGGCGTTGAAATGGTAATGCCAGGTGACAACATTCAGATGACTGTTACCCTGATCAAGACCATCGCAATGGAAGACGGTCTGCGCTTCGCTATCCGTGAAGGCGGTCGTACCGTCGGCGCCGGTGTCGTA
Source organism: Pseudomonas sp. KCJK9058 (assembly GCF_046230975.1). Taxonomy (NCBI): domain Bacteria; kingdom Pseudomonadati; phylum Pseudomonadota; class Gammaproteobacteria; order Pseudomonadales; family Pseudomonadaceae; genus Pseudomonas; species Pseudomonas sp. KCJK9058. Next base: position 64,936 of record NZ_JBJJLR010000029.1, on the reverse strand, counting down.
GCAAAAATTATTGAATAAGTAGTTGATTTACTTGATCAGGCCGGTATAATGGCCGGCCTGATACAGCGTTACAGGTCAGTAGCTCAATTGGCAGAGCGACGGTCTCCAAAACCGTAGGTTGGGGGTTCGATTCCCTCCTGACCTGCCATTTCACCTCGGTGTGATGGCTTTCTTCTTACAGGATCCTCCTCGATGACCCCCAAAACTGAAGCCCAAGAATCGCGTTTTGATCTGTTCAAGTGGCTGGCTGTAGTGGCTTTGGTGGTTGTTGGTGTCGTGGGTAATCAATATTACTCCGCCTCTCCAATCCTGTATCGCGTTCTTGTGCTTCTCGTCCTTGCTGCTGTCGCGGGCTTTGTAGCTCTGCAGACTGCGAAGGGCAAGTCGTTCTTTGCGTTGGCGAAGGAAGCTCGTACCGAGATTCGTAAAGTCGTGTGGCCGACCCGCCAGGAAACCACCCAGACCACGCTGATTGTCGTGGCTGTCGTGCTGGTTATGGCACTGCTGCTGTGGGGGCTCGACTCCCTGCTCGGCTGGGCGGTCTCCTTGATCGTTGGCTAAAGGTGTCCCGTGGCTAAGCGTTGGTATGTTGTGCATGCTTACTCGGGTTACGAGAAGCATGTAATGCGCTCCCTCATCGAGCGCGTCAAGCTGGCTGGCATGGAAGACGGTTTCGGCGAGATCTTGGTCCCGACCGAAGAAGTCGTCGAAATGCGCAATGGCCAGAAGCGCAAGAGTGAGCGTAAATTCTTCCCTGGCTATGTACTGGTCCAGATGGAGATGAATGAAGGGACTTGGCACTTGGTCAAGGACACCCCTCGCGTGATGGGCTTTATCGGCGGTACTGCTGACAAGCCTGCGCCGATTACCGATAAAGAAGCTGAGGCCATCCTGCGTCGCGTTGCCGACGGTAGCGATAAGCCGAAGCCCAAGACGCTGTTCGAGCCAGGTGAAGTGGTTCGAGTCATTGATGGTCCGTTCGCTGACTTCAATGGTAGTGTCGAAGAAGTTAACTACGAAAAGAGTCGCCTGCAGGTTGCGGTGCTCATTTTCGGTCGCTCTACTCCGGTGGAGCTCGAGTTCAGCCAGGTCGAAAAGGTCTAGGCGGACGAAGCATCCCATACCCCGCAGCCCTGTGTGCTGCGGGGTTTTGTCGTCACTGGGATAAAACGCAAGTCATCCGGGGAGCCATTAGGCGTTCGTACCCGATTTTGGAGTAGCTCATGGCTAAGAAGATTCAGGCTTACATCAAGCTGCAAGTTAAGGCCGGCCAGGCCAACCCAAGCCCACCCGTTGGTCCAGCTCTGGGTCAACATGGTGTGAACATCATGGAATTCTGCAAGGCCTTCAACGCCCGTACCCAGGGTCAAGAAGCCGGCCTGCCGACTCCAGTGATCATCACTGTCTACAGCGACCGTAGCTTCACCTTCGAGACCAAGAGCACTCCTGCCTCGGTCCTGCTGAAGAAAGCTGCTGGCCTGACCAGTGGTTCGGCTCGCCCGAACACCGTTAAAGTCGGTACCGTTACCCGTGCTCAGCTGGAAGACATCGCGAAAGCCAAACAGGCTGACCTGACTGCCGCTGACCTGGACGCTGCTGTACGCACCATCGCTGGCTCTGCCCGCAGCATGGGCCTGAACGTGGAGGGTGTGTAATGGCTAAGCTGACCAAACGCCAAAAGGCAATCGCCGAGAAAATCGAAGCAGGCAAGGCCTACAACTTCGAAGAAGCGGCAACTCTGCTGGCCTCGCTGCCTGCTGCCAAGTTCGTCGAGTCCTACGACATCGCTGTTAACCTCGGTGTTGACCCACGTAAATCCGACCAGGTCGTACGTAGCGCTACCGTGCTGCCACACGGCACTGGCAAGACCGTTCGCGTTGCTGTCTTCACCCAGGGGCCAGCTGCTGAAGCTGCTCTGGCTGCCGGCGCTGATCGCGTAGGTATGGACGATCTGGCTGCCGAAATGAAAGGCGGCGACCTGAACTATGACGTCGTTATCGCATCGCCTGATGCCATGCGCGTTGTAGGTCAGCTGGGTCAGGTTCTGGGTCCTCGCGGCCTGATGCCTAACCCGAAAGTTGGTACCGTGACCCCAGACGTAGCCACTGCCGTGAAAAACGCCAAGGCTGGTCAGGTTCGCTACCGTACCGACAAAAACGGTATCATCCACACCTCCGTTGGCAAGATCGGCTTTGAAGCTGACAAGCTGAAGGAAAACGTTGAAGCCCTGATCGCTGACCTGAAGCGTATCAAGCCGGCTTCCTCGAAAGGTATCTACGTTAAGCGCGTTACCCTGAGCACCACCATGGGCCCAGGTCTGGTCATCGATCAGAGCTCGCTGAACGTGTAAGAACATGGCGGCGCGACCAGTCGCGCCGCCAGCAAAAATTGGGGTCCCTGCCTGGCGGGGGCTATCCAAGACCGTAGGCGGCGCAAGCCTTAAAATATCAGCCCACGCAGATGGTGCTCCCGATTCGTTACCGAATCAGACACCAAAACGACATCCGGCCTCGGCCAGATGAAACGGTAAAAACCAGGAGTAAACCCGTGGCAATTAAACTCGAAGACAAGAAGGCCATCGTCGCTGAAGTCAACGAGGCTGCCAAAGTCGCTCTGTCCGCTGTCGTGGCTGATGCCCGTGGTGTGACTGTAAGCGCAATGACCGGACTCCGTAAAGAGGCCCGCGAAGCTGGCGTATACGTACGTGTAGTGCGTAATACCCTGCTCAAGCGCGCTGTTGAAGGCACCGAATTCTCGATCCTCAACGACGCGTTCAAAGGCCCGACCCTGATTGCTTTCTCCAACGAACACCCGGGCGCTGCTGCTCGTCTGTTCAAAGAGTTCGCCAAGGGTCAGGACAAGTTCGAGATCAAGGCAGCTGCGTTTGACGGCAATTTCATTGCAGCGAACCAGATCGACGTGTTGGCTACCCTGCCGACCCGCGACGAAGCTATTGCACGACTGATGAGCGTTATTCAAGGCGCCACCAGCAAGCTGGCTCGTACTCTGGCAGCCATTCGCGACCAGAAAGAAGCTACCGCCGCCTAAGGCGTGCGAACTCTTTCAAAATCATACGTTTAATTTGATGGCTGCGTAGGCTGTCACCCCAATACAGGATTGAGTCATGTCTCTGACTAACGAACAAATCATCGAAGCAATCGGCCAGAAAACCGTTCTGGAAGTTGTTGAGCTGATCAAAGCAATGGAAGAAACCTTCGGCGTTACCGCTGCTGTTGCCGCTGCTGGCCCAGCTGCTGCTGCTGCCGTTGTTGAAGAGCAGACCGAGTTCAACGTTGTTCTGGTTGAAGCCGGCGACAAGAAAGTGAACGTGATCAAAGCCGTTCGCGAACTGACCGGTCTGGGCCTGAAAGAAGCCAAAGAGAAAGTCGATGGCGCTCCTCAGGTTGTAGCTGAAGGCGTTTCGAAAGAAGCCGCTGAAGACGCTAAGAAGAAGCTGGAAGAAGCAGGCGCTAAAGTCGAGCTGAAGTAATCTCGACCTTGCGATGCCAGCCTGAGCGTTGAGCGAAAGGCTGATGGCTGGTGGCTTATGCCACCGGCCTTTTTCCGTTATTGGTGGCCGGTCAGGCCGGTCCCGATAACGAGCTGCAAGACACCCATGTGGGTGGCGCAAACCAAGGGGTTTGCACGATTTTCTGGCTGCTCCCGCCGGGAGAAGCCAAACAAGCAGGTGACCAAGCTGGGGAACGCTGATGGCTTACTCATACACTGAGAAAAAACGTATCCGCAAGGACTTTAGCAAGTTGCCGGACGTCATGGATGTGCCTTACCTCCTGGCCATCCAGCTGGATTCGTATCGCGAATTCCTGCAAGCGGGAGCATCCAAGGATCACTTCCGCGACGTCGGCCTGCACGCGGCCTTCAAATCGGTATTCCCGATCATCAGCTACTCCGGCAATGCTGCCCTGGAGTACGTAGGCTATCGCCTGGGCGAACCCGCCTTCGATGTGAAGGAATGTGTCCTGCGTGGCGTGACCTTCGCGGTCCCACTGCGGGTCAAGGTGCGCCTGATCATCTTCGACAAGGAATCGTCGAACAAAGCGATCAAGGACATCAAAGAGCAAGAAGTCTACATGGGTGAAATCCCCCTGATGACTGAGAACGGTACCTTCGTTATCAACGGTACCGAGCGTGTGATCGTTTCCCAGCTGCACCGTTCGCCTGGTGTGTTCTTCGACCACGACCGTGGCAAGACCCACAGCTCGGGCAAGCTGCTGTACTCCGCTCGCATCATCCCTTACCGCGGTTCCTGGCTGGACTTCGAGTTCGACCCGAAGGACTGCGTGTTCGTGCGTATCGACCGTCGCCGCAAACTGCCGGCCTCGGTGCTGCTGCGCGCCTTGGGTTACAGCACTGAAGAAGTGCTGAATACCTTCTACACCACCAACGTGTTCCACATTTCCGGCGAAAAACTCAGCCTGGAACTGGTGCCACAGCGTCTGCGTGGTGAAGTTGCAGTCATGGACATCCATGACGAAACCGGCAAAGTCATCGTCGAGCAAGGCCGCCGTATTACCGCGCGCCACATCAACCAGCTCGAGAAGGCCGGCGTCAAGCAACTGGACGTTCCAATGGAATACGTCCTGGGCCGCACTACCGCCAAGGCTATCGTGCATCCGGCTACCGGCGAAATCCTCGCCGAATGCAACACCGAGATGACCACCGAACTGCTGATCAAGGTCGCCAAGGCGCAGGTTGTCCGTATCGAGACCCTGTACACCAACGACATCGATTGCGGTCCGTTCATCTCTGACACTCTGAAGATCGATACCACCAGCAACCAGCTGGAAGCTCTGGTCGAGATCTACCGCATGATGCGTCCAGGCGAGCCGCCGACCAAGGATGCAGCCGAGACCCTGTTCAACAACCTGTTCTTCAGTGCCGAGCGTTACGATCTGTCCGCCGTAGGCCGCATGAAGTTCAACCGTCGTATCGGTCGTACCGAGATCGAGGGTTCGGGCGTGCTGAGCAAGGAAGACATCGTCGAGGTTCTGAAGACCCTGGTCGATATCCGTAACGGCAAAGGTATCGTCGACGACATCGACCACCTGGGTAACCGCCGCGTACGTTGCGTCGGCGAGATGGCCGAGAACCAGTTCCGTGTTGGCCTGGTGCGTGTCGAGCGCGCGGTCAAGGAACGCCTGTCGATGGCGGAAAGCGAAGGCCTGATGCCGCAAGACCTGATCAACGCCAAGCCGGTAGCGGCGGCGGTGAAAGAGTTCTTCGGTTCCAGCCAGCTGTCCCAGTTCATGGACCAGAACAACCCTCTCTCGGAGATTACCCACAAGCGCCGCGTCTCTGCACTCGGCCCTGGCGGTCTGACCCGTGAGCGTGCCGGCTTCGAAGTCCGTGACGTACACCCGACCCACTATGGCCGTGTGTGCCCGATCGAGACCCCTGAAGGTCCGAACATCGGTCTGATCAACTCCTTGGCGGCCTACGCCCGCACCAACCAGTACGGCTTCCTGGAAAGCCCGTACCGCGTGGTGAAGGAAGGCGTTGTCAGCGACGACATCGTGTTCCTGTCGGCAATCGAAGAGGCGGATCACGTCATCGCACAGGCTTCGGCCGCGATGAACGACAAGAAGCAACTGATCGATGAGCTGGTAGCAGTTCGTCACCTGAACGAATTCACCGTCAAGGCGCCGGAAGACGTCACCCTGATGGACGTTTCGCCGAAGCAGGTTGTTTCCGTTGCAGCGTCGCTGATTCCGTTCCTCGAGCACGACGACGCCAACCGTGCGTTGATGGGTTCGAACATGCAGCGTCAGGCTGTACCAACCCTGCGTGCCGACAAGCCGCTGGTAGGTACCGGCATGGAGCGCAACGTTGCCCGTGACTCCGGTGTCTGCGTGGTTGCTCGCCGCGGTGGTGTGATCGACTCGGTCGACGCTAGCCGTATCGTTGTTCGCGTTGCCGACGACGAAGTGGAAACCGGCGAAGCAGGTGTGGATATCTACAACCTGACCAAGTACACCCGTTCGAACCAGAACACCTGCATCAACCAGCGTCCGCTGGTGAGCAAAGGTGACAAGGTTCAGCGTGGTGACATCATGGCCGACGGCCCGTCCACCGACATGGGTGAGCTGGCTCTGGGTCAGAACATGCGCATCGCGTTCATGGCGTGGAACGGCTTCAACTTCGAAGACTCCATCTGCCTGTCCGAGCGTGTTGTTCAGGAAGATCGCTTCACCACCATCCACATTCAGGAACTGACCTGTGTGGCGCGTGACACCAAGCTCGGCCCAGAGGAAATCACTGCGGACATCCCGAACGTGGGTGAAGCCGCACTGAACAAGCTGGACGAAGCCGGTATCGTTTACGTAGGTGCTGAAGTTGGCGCTGGCGACATCCTGGTTGGCAAGGTCACGCCAAAAGGCGAAACCCAGCTGACTCCGGAAGAAAAACTGCTGCGCGCAATCTTCGGTGAGAAGGCCAGCGACGTTAAGGACACCTCCCTGCGTGTGCCAACCGGCACCAAGGGTACTGTCATCGACGTACAGGTCTTCACCCGTGATGGCGTGGAGCGCGATAGCCGCGCGCTGGCCATCGAGAAGATGCAGCTCGACGAGATCCGCAAGGACCTCAACGAAGAGTTCCGCATTGTTGAAGGTGCAACCTTCGAGCGTCTGCGTTCTGCCCTGAACGGCCAGGTGGTTGATGGTGGTGCGGGCCTGAAGAAAGGCACCGTGATCACTGACGAGGTGCTGGACGGTCTGGAGCACGGCCAGTGGTTCAAACTGCGCATGGCTGAAGATGCACTGAACGAGCAGCTGGAAAAGGCTCAGCAGTACATCGTCGACCGTCGCCGTCTGCTGGACGACAAGTTCGAAGACAAGAAGCGCAAGCTGCAGCAGGGCGATGACCTGGCACCGGGCGTACTGAAGATCGTCAAGGTTTACCTGGCAATCCGCCGTCGCATCCAGCCGGGTGACAAGATGGCCGGTCGTCACGGTAACAAGGGTGTTGTCTCGGTCATCATGCCGGTTGAAGACATGCCGCACGATGCCAACGGTACTCCGGTTGACGTCGTACTGAACCCGCTGGGTGTACCTTCGCGTATGAACGTTGGTCAGATCCTTGAAACCCACCTGGGCCTCGCGGCCAAGGGCCTGGGCGAGAAGATCGACCGCATGCTCGAAGAGCAGCGTAAAGCTGCTGAGTTGCGCGTGTTCCTGACCGAGGTCTACAACGAGATCGGCGGTCGTCAGGAAAACCTCGACGAGTTCACCGACGAAGAGATCCTGGCCCTGGCTAACAACCTGAAGAAAGGCGTGCCGATGGCTACCCCGGTCTTCGATGGTGCCAAGGAGCGCGAGATCAAGGCCATGCTGAAGCTGGCCGACCTGCCAGAGAGCGGCCAGATGGTGCTGTTCGACGGCCGTACCGGCAACAAGTTCGAGCGTCCTGTGACCGTTGGTTACATGTACATGCTCAAGCTGAACCACTTGGTGGACGACAAGATGCACGCGCGTTCCACTGGTTCCTACAGCCTGGTTACCCAGCAGCCGCTGGGTGGTAAGGCACAGTTCGGTGGTCAGCGTTTCGGGGAGATGGAAGTGTGGGCGCTGGAAGCATACGGCGCGGCATACACCCTGCAAGAAATGCTCACAGTGAAGTCGGACGACGTGAACGGCCGTACCAAGATGTACAAGAACATCGTGGATGGCGATCACCGTATGGAGCCGGGCATGCCCGAGTCCTTCAACGTGTTGATCAAAGAGATCCGTTCCCTCGGTATCGATATCGATCTGGAAACCGAATAACACGTGACGCGAAGGGGAGTGGGGCAGGTAATGCCCGCTCCCTGCTCCGCCAGGAGGAAAGGCCTTGAAAGACCTACTGAATTTGCTGAAAAACCAGGGTCAAGTCGAAGAGTTCGACGCCATCCGCATCGGTCTGGCGTCGCCTGAAATGATCCGTTCGTGGTCGTTCGGTGAAGTTAAGAAGCCGGAAACCATCAACTACCGTACGTTCAAGCCTGAGCGTGACGGCCTGTTCTGCGCCAAGATCTTTGGCCCAGTCAAGGACTACGAGTGCCTGTGCGGCAAGTACAAGCGCCTCAAGCACCGCGGCGTAATCTGCGAGAAGTGCGGCGTTGAAGTTGCCCTGGCGAAGGTTCGTCGTGAGCGCATGGCGCACATCGAGCTGGCCTCGCCGGTTGCCCACATCTGGTTCCTGAAGTCGCTGCCGTCCCGTATCGGCCTGCTGATGGACATGACCCTGCGTGATATCGAGCGCGTGCTCTACTTCGAGAGCTATGTCGTTATCGACCCGGGCATGACTACCCTGGAAAAGGGCCAGTTGCTGAACGACGAGCAGTACTTCGAAGCGCTGGAAGAGTTCGGTGACGACTTCGATGCCCGCATGGGTGCCGAGGCTGTCCGCGAGCTGCTGCACGCTATCGACCTGGAGCACGAGATCGGCCGCCTGCGCGAAGAAATTCCGCAGACCAACTCGGAAACCAAGATCAAGAAGCTTTCCAAGCGTCTGAAGCTGATGGAAGCTTTCCAGGGCTCGGGCAACCTGCCTGAGTGGATGGTCCTGACCGTTCTGCCAGTGCTGCCGCCGGACCTGCGTCCGCTGGTGCCGCTGGATGGTGGCCGTTTTGCGACCTCCGACCTGAACGACCTGTATCGTCGGGTGATCAACCGTAACAACCGTCTGAAGCGCCTGCTGGATCTGTCGGCGCCGGACATCATCGTGCGCAACGAAAAGCGCATGCTGCAGGAAGCGGTCGACGCCCTGCTGGACAACGGCCGCCGTGGTCGCGCCATCACTGGCTCGAACAAGCGTCCGCTGAAGTCCCTGGCCGACATGATCAAAGGTAAGCAAGGTCGCTTCCGTCAGAACTTGCTCGGTAAGCGTGTTGACTACTCCGGCCGTTCGGTAATTACCGTAGGTCCGACCCTGCGTCTGCATCAGTGCGGTCTGCCGAAGAAGATGGCCCTCGAGCTGTTCAAGCCGTTCATTTTCGGCAAGCTGGAAATGCGTGGTCTGGCGACCACCATCAAGGCTGCCAAGAAGATGGTCGAGCGCGAGCTGCCAGAGGTGTGGGACGTTCTCGCCGAAGTGATTCGCGAACACCCCGTACTGCTCAACCGTGCACCGACTCTTCACCGTCTGGGTATCCAGGCGTTTGAACCCGTACTGATCGAAGGTAAGGCTATCCAGCTGCACCCGCTGGTCTGTGCTGCGTACAACGCCGACTTCGACGGCGACCAGATGGCCGTTCACGTGCCGCTGACCCTGGAAGCCCAGCTCGAAGCGCGTGCGCTGATGATGTCGACCAACAACATCCTGTCGCCAGCCAACGGTGAGCCAATCATCGTTCCGTCGCAGGACGTTGTACTGGGTCTGTATTACATGACCCGTGAAGCGATCAATGCCAAGGGCGAGGGTCGCGTGTTCGCCGACCTGCAGGAAGTCGACCGCGTATTCCGCGCCGGCGAAGCCGCTCTGCACGCGAAAATCAAGGTTCGTATCAACGAAACCGTGAAAGAGCGTGATGGCTCGGTGGTCAAGAACACCCGCATCGTCGACACCACCGTCGGCCGTGCGCTGCTGTTCCAGGTTGTGCCAGCAGGTCTGCCGTACGACGTGGTCAACCAGCCGATGAAGAAAAAGGCGATCTCCAAGCTGATCAACCAGTGCTATCGCGTGGTTGGTCTGAAAGAGACCGTTATCTTCGCCGACCAGCTGATGTACACCGGTTTCGCTTACTCGACCATTTCCGGCGTTTCCATCGGTGTTAACGACTTCGTTATCCCGGACGAGAAAGCCCGCATCATCGGTAACGCTACCGACGAAGTGAAGGAAATCGAGAGCCAGTACGCCTCCGGTCTGGTAACCCAGGGCGAGAAGTACAACAAGGTCATCGACTTGTGGTCGAAGGCGAACGACGAAGTGTCCAAGGCGATGATGGCCAACCTCTCGAAAGAGAAGGTCATCGACCGCGAAGGCAAGGAAGTCGAGCAAGAGTCCTTCAACTCGATGTACATGATGGCTGACTCGGGTGCGCGGGGTTCCGCAGCCCAGATCCGTCAGCTGGCCGGTATGCGTGGTCTGATGGCCAAGCCGGACGGCTCCATCATCGAGACGCCGATCACTGCGAACTTCCGTGAAGGTCTGAGCGTACTTCAGTACTTCATCTCGACTCACGGTGCTCGTAAGGGTCTGGCGGATACCGCACTGAAAACCGCTAACTCCGGTTACCTGACTCGTCGTCTGGTGGACGTTGCCCAGGATCTGGTTGTGACCGAGATCGACTGCGGTACCGATCAGGGCCTGGTGATGACGCCACACATCGAAGGCGGCGACGTTGTAGAGCCGCTGGGTGAGCGTGTATTGGGTCGTGTCATCGCCCGTGACGTGTTCAAGCCAGGCACCGAGGACGTTATCGTTCCGGCCGGTACCTTGGTCGACGAGCAGTGGGTTGAGTTCATCGAGCTGAACAGCATCGACGAAGTGATCGTGCGTTCGCCGATCAACTGCGAAACCCGCTACGGCATCTGCGCCAAGTGCTACGGTCGTGACCTGGCTCGCGGTCACCAGGTGAACATCGGTGAAGCTGTCGGCGTTATCGCTGCCCAGTCGATCGGTGAGCCGGGTACCCAGCTGACCATGCGTACGTTCCACATCGGTGGTGCCGCAAGCCGTACTTCGGCTGCCGACAGCGTCCAGGTGAAGAATGGTGGTATGGTGCGTCTGCACAACCTGAAGCAGGTTGAGCGTGCCGACGGTAACCTGGTTGCCGTATCGCGTTCGGGTGAGTTGGCGATTGCCGACGAGTTCGGTCGTGAGCGTGAGCGCTACAAGCTGCCTTACGGTGCGGTGATTTCGGTCAAGGAAGGTGAAAAGGTCGAAGCTGGCGCCATCGTCGCCAAGTGGGACCCGCACACTCACCCGATCGTTACCGAGCTGAAAGGTACCGTGACCTTCGTGGGCATGGAAGAAAACATCACCATCAAGCGTCAGACCGATGAACTGACTGGCTTGACCAACATTGAAGTACTGGACGTCAAGGATCGCCCTGCTGCAGGCAAGGAAATCCGTCCAGCAATCAAGATGGTCGATGCCTCAGGCAAGGATCTGTACCTGCCAGGTACCGACGTACCTGCCCAGTACTTCCTGCCAGCCAACGCCCTTGTCGGTGTGGCTGACGGTGCGCAGATCGGTGTTGGTGACGTTATCGCGCGTATCCCGCAAGAAACGTCGAAGACCCGTGACATTACCGGTGGTCTGCCGCGTGTTGCCGACCTGTTCGAAGCGCGTCGTCCGAAAGAAGCCTCGATTCTGGCTGAAGTCAGCGGCACCATCGCATTCGGTAAAGAGACCAAGGGCAAGCGTCGCCTGGTGATCACTCCGACCGACGGTAGCGATCCGTACGAAGAGCTGATTCCGAAGTGGCGCCACCTGAACGTCTTCGAAGGTGAACAGGTAAACCGCGGCGAAGTTATCTCCGACGGCCCGAGCGATCCGCATGACATCCTGCGTCTGCTGGGTGTAAGCGCGCTGGCGAAGTACATCGTCAACGAGATCCAGGATGTTTACCGTCTGCAAGGCGTGAAGATCAACGACAAGCACATCGAGACCATCCTGCGTCAGATGCTGCGCAAGGTCGAGATCTCCGAGTCGGGCGATTCCAGCTTCATCAAGGGCGACCAGATGGAACTGACTCAGGTGCTGGTAGAGAACGAGCGTCTCGCTGGCGAGGACAAGTTCATCTCCAAGTTCACCCGTGTGCTGCTGGGTATCACCAAGGCCTCGCTGTCCACCGAGTCGTTCATTTCCGCGGCTTCCTTCCAGGAAACCACCCGCGTACTGACCGAAGCGGCTGTAACCGGCAAGCGCGACTACCTGCGCGGCCTGAAAGAGAACGTGGTCGTGGGTCGTCTGATCCCGGCTGGTACTGGTCTGGCCTACCACAGCGAGCGTAAGCGTCGCCGTGATGCCGACAAACCGCTGCGTGTAAGCGCCAGTGAAGTGGAAGCTGCACTGACCGAAGCGCTGAATTCCAGCGGTAACTAAGTACAGGGCAAGGCCCCGGCAAGCCTCGGGCGAGCATCGGCGACATGAAATGTTGCCGATGATCGGGCGGGGAGGGCCGGGGCCTCGTCTTGACTGGGTGCAAGATCCTCTTTAGACTTTTGTACCCTTAAATTTGGTGAGGCTCCGTCTCGCCAATTTTTGGCTTTCTTGCAAGACAATAGAGTCGCAAGACAATCAGTGGAGCTAGTAGATGGCAACTATCAACCAGCTGGTACGTCAGCCGCGTAAGCGTTCGGTCGAGAAGTCCGACGTTCCTGCGCTGCAGAACTGCCCGCAGCGTCGTGGCGTGTGCACCCGTGTGTACACCACCACGCCGAAAAAACCTAACTCGGCACTGCGTAAAGTATGCCGTGTGCGTCTGACCAACGGTTTCGAGGTTTCCTCGTACATCGGTGGTGAAGGCCACAACCTGCAAGAGCACAGCGTCGTCCTGATTCGTGGCGGCCGTGTAAAAGACTTGCCAGGTGTTCGTTACCACACCGTTCGCGGCTCTCTGGATACTTCGGGCGTTAAAGGCCGTAACCAGGGTCGTTCGAAGTACGGTACCAAGCGTCCGAAGTAATCGGTCGTTTGCAGACATCCATTTTTTTGAGTCGATAAGAGTAAGGTCGGGCGTGGGTCGAATGACCTGGTCCCGGGCTAACCTGAAGACCGTTTGAGGGCTTATCATGCCAAGACGTCGTGTAGCAGCAAAACGTGAGATCCTTGACGATCCGAAGTACGGATCCCAGATCCTCGCGAAGTTCATGAACCACGTGATGGAAAGCGGCAAGAAGGCCGTAGCCGAGCGCATCGTTTACGGTGCCCTGGATACCGTCAAAGCACGCAAGAACAGCGACCCCCTGGAAATCTTCGAGAAAGCTCTCGACGCCATCGCTCCGCTGGTCGAAGTAAAGTCCCGTCGTGTCGGCGGTGCCACTTACCAGGTTCCGGTTGAAGTTCGTCCATCCCGTCGTAACGCTCTGGCAATGCGCTGGCTCGTAGACTACGCCCGCAAGCGCGGCGAGAAGTCGATGGCTCTGCGTCTGGCCGGCGAGCTGCTGGATGCTGCCGAAGGCAAGGGTGCTGCAGTCAAGAAGCGTGAAGACGTTCACCGTATGGCTGAAGCCAACAAAGCGTTCTCGCACTACCGCTTCTAATTCAAGCATCAATCTTTTTGCGAGGGCTTTATGGCTCGTACTACAGCAATTAACCGCTACCGTAACATTGGTATCTGTGCCCACGTTGACGCGGGCAAGACCACCACTACCGAGCGGATCCTGTTCTACACAGGTCTGAGCCACAAAATGGGCGAGGTGCATGACGGCGCCGCGACCACCGACTGGATGGTGCAGGAGCAGGAGCGGGGTATCACCATTACCTCCGCTGCCGTTACCACCTTCTGGAAAGGTTCCCGTGGTCAGTATGACAACTACCGCGTAAACGTCATCGATACCCCTGGCCACGTTGACTTCACCATTGAAGTAGAGCGTTCGCTGCGTGTACTCGACGGCGCTGTCGTTGTGTTCTGTGGCACCTCCGGCGTTGAGCCGCAGTCCGAAACCGTATGGCGTCAGGCCAACAAGTACGGCGTTCCGCGTGTTGTTTACGTGAACAAGATGGACCGTGCTGGTGCAAACTTCCTGCGCGTCGTAGGTCAGATCAAGAACCGTCTGGGTCACACTCCGGTTCCTGTCCAGCTGGCCATCGGTTCGGAAGATAACTTCCAGGGTCAGGTTGACCTGATCAAGATGAAGGCTATCTACTGGAACGACGACGACAAGGGCACTACCTACCGCGAGGAAGAAATTCCTGCGGATATGGTCGAGCTGGCTAACGAATGGCGCAACAACATGGTTGAAGCCGCCGCCGAAGCCACCGAAGAGCTGATGAACAAGTACCTTGAAGAAGGTGAGCTGTCCGTCGAAGAGATCAAGGCAGGCCTGCGCGCGCGCACCCTGGCCAGCGAGATCGTTCCGGCTGTCTGCGGTTCGTCGTTCAAGAACAAGGGTGTTCCCCTGGTTCTCGACGCCGTTATCGACTTCCTGCCAGCTCCGACCGAGATCCCTGCGATCAAGGGTATCCACCCTGACCTGATCGATGTGCCTAAGGACGAAGTCAAGCCAGAGCAATTCGACGAGCGTCATGCTGACGACGACGAGCCGTTCTCGGCCCTGGCCTTCAAGATTGCCACCGACCCGTTCGTTGGTACTCTGACCTTCGTTCGCGTTTACTCGGGCTTCCTGACCTCCGGTGACTCCGTCATCAACTCGGTCAAGGGCAAGAAAGAGCGCGTTGGTCGTATGGTCCAGATGCACGCTAACCAGCGTGAAGAGATCAAAGAAGTACGTGCAGGCGACATCGCTGCTCTGATCGGCATGAAGGACGTCACCACTGGTGATACCCTGTGCAACGCCGACAAGCCGATCATCCTTGAGCGTATGGACTTCCCTGAGCCTGTGATTTCGCTCTCTGTAGAGCCGAAAACCAAGCAGGACCAGGAGAAGATGGGTATCGCACTGGGCAAGCTGGCTCAGGAAGACCCATCGTTCCGCGTCAAGACCGATGAAGAAACCGGTCAGACCATCATCTCCGGTATGGGTGAGCTGCACCTGGATATCCTCGTTGACCGCATGAAGCGCGAATTCAACGTCGAAGCCAACATCGGCAAGCCGCAGGTTTCGTACCGCGAGAAGATCACCAAATCCAACGTCGAGATCGAAGGCAAGTTCGTTCGTCAGTCGGGTGGTCGTGGTCAGTTCGGTCACTGCTGGGTTCGCTTCTCCGAGCCGGACGTGGACGACAAGGGCAACATCACTGAAGGTCTGGTGTTCTCCAACGAAGTCGTTGGTGGTGTTATTCCTAAGGAATACATCCCTGCGATCCAGAAGGGTATCGAAGAGCAGATGAAAAACGGCGTTGTTGCCGGTTATCCTCTGATCGGCCTGAAGGCCGCGGTATTCGACGGTTCGTACCACGACGTCGACTCCAACGAAATGGCGTTCAAAATCGCTGCTTCGATGGCGACCAAGCAACTGGCCCAGAAGGGCGGTGGCGTGGTTCTCGAGCCGATCATGAAAGTCGAAGTTGTAACCCCGGAAGACTACCTGGGTGACGTGATGGGTGACCTGAACCGTCGTCGTGGTCTGGTCCAGGGTATGGATGAGTCGGTCTCTGGCCGTGTCGTCCGTGCTGAAGTACCGCTCGGAGAGATGTTCGGTTACGCAACCGACGTTCGTTCCATGTCTCAGGGTCGCGCAAGCTACTCCATGGAATTCTCCAAATACGCCGAAGCTCCGTCGAACATCGTCGAAGCACTCGTTAAAAAACAAGGCTAATCCCCTTTAGGCAAGAGGTTCACTGTCGTGGCTAAAGAAAAATTTGATCGTTCCCTTCCCCACGTTAACGTCGGCACCATCGGCCACGTTGACCACGGTAAGACCACTCTGACCGCAGCTCTGACTCGCGTTTGCTCCGAAGTTTTCGGTTCGGCAATCGTTGAGTTCGACAAGATCGACTCGGCTCCGGAAGAAAAAGCGCGCGGTATCACCATCAACACCGCTCACGTTGAGTACAACTCGACCATTCGTCACTACGCTCACGTTGACTGCCCAGGTCACGCTGACTACGTGAAGAACATGATCACCGGTGCTGCCCAGATGGACGGCGCGATCCTGGTTTGCTCGGCCGCCGATGGTCCGATGCCACAAACCCGTGAGCACATCCTGCTGTCCCGTCAGGTAGGCGTTCCGTACATCGTGGTCTTCCTGAACAAGGCTGACCTGGTAGACGACGCTGAGCTGCTGGAGCTGGTCGAGATGGAAGTTCGCGACCTGCTGTCCACCTATGACTTCCCAGGCGACGACACCCCGATCATCATCGGTTCGGCTCGTATGGCGCTGGAAGGCAAAGACGACAACGAAATGGGCACTACCGCTGTTAAGAAGCTGGTAGAAACTCTGGACAGCTACATTCCTGAGCCAGTTCGTGCTATCGACCAGCCGTTCCTGATGCCGATCGAAGACGTGTTCTCGATTTCGGGTCGTGGTACCGTTGTTACCGGTCGTATCGAGCGTGGTATCGTCCGCGTTCAGGATCCGCTGGAAATCGTTGGTCTGCGTGACACCACCACCACCACCTGCACCGGTGTTGAGATGTTCCGCAAGCTGCTGGACGAAGGTCGTGCTGGCGAGAACTGCGGCGTTCTGCTGCGTGGCACCAAGCGTGACGACGTTGAGCGTGGTCAGGTTCTGGTCAAGCCAGGTTCGGTCAAGCCGCACACCAAGTTCACCGCAGAAGTCTACGTCCTGTCGAAGGAAGAAGGCGGCCGTCACACTCCGTTCTTCAAAGGCTACCGTCCACAGTTCTACTTCCGTACCACTGACGTGACCGGTAACTGCGAACTGCCGGAAGGCGTTGAAATGGTAATGCCAGGTGACAACATTCAGATGACTGTTACCCTGATCAAGACCATCGCAATGGAAGACGGTCTGCGCTTCGCTATCCGTGAAGGCGGTCGTACCGTCGGCGCCGGCGTTGTGGCCAAAATCATCGAGTAATCACTCGGCCGATTGAAAAAACCCCCGCTCAGCGGGGGTTTTTTTTATTGGGTTGACACTAATTGGGGGCGTCTATAGAATCACGCCTCCTTTTAGCGGGCGTAGTGCGTCCGTTGGGAACAGCCTGGAGTCTGAAATCCAATGCAAAATCAGCAAATCCGTATCAGGTTGAAGGCTTTCGACCATCGCCTGATCGACCAATCCACCCAGGAAATCGTGGAAACCGCGAAACGTACTGGTGCACAAGTGCGTGGTCCAATTCCACTGCCTACCCGCAAAGAGCGTTTCACCGTTCTGGTTTCCCCGCACGTCAACAAAGACGCGCGTGACCAGTACGAGATTCGCACTCATAAGCGTGTTCTGGACATCGTCCAGCCAACGGATAAAACCGTTGACGCGCTGATGAAGCTTGATCTGGCGGCAGGTGTGGAAGTACAGATCAGCCTCGGCTAAGACTTCGGTCTAGTCGTGTAACGCTCTGAAATGGGCGGCCATAGCGGGTGAAAGCCCCGTACACTCATGAGGTTTACAACATGACTATTGGTGTAATCGGTCGCAAGTGCGGTATGACCCGCATTTTCACCGAAGAAGGTGTCTCCATTCCGGTCACGGTCATTGAGATCGAGCCGAATCGCGTCACCCAGTTCAAAACTGAAGAAACCGATGGCTACCGTGCAGTGCAAGTCACTGTCGGCGAGCGTCGTGCTTCGCGTGTGACTGCCGCTCAGGCAGGCCACTTCGCCAAGGCCAACGTTGCCGCTGGTCGCGGTGTTTGGGAGTTCCGTCTTGAAGAAGGCGATTTCCAGGCTGGCGATCTGATCAAAGCTGAACTCTTCACTGCAGGCCAGCTGGTTGACGTTACTGGTCAGTCCAAAGGTAAAGGCTTCGCCGGTACCATCAAGCGCTGGAACTTCCGTGGTCAGGACAACACCCACGGTAACTCCGTGTCGCACCGTGTTCCTGGTTCCATCGGCCAGTGCCAGACTCCTGGTCGTGTGTTCAAGGGCAAGAAAATGTCCGGTCACATGGGCGCCGAGCGCGTGACTGTTCAGTCCCTGGAAGTAGTTCGCGTAGACGCTGAACGCAACCTGCTGCTGATCAAGGGTGCCGTACCTGGCGCTACTGGCGGCGACGTGGTTGTACGTCCAGCTGTCAAGGCTCGCGGTTAAGGGGAAACTGACATGCAACTTAATGTAAATGACGCTCAGGCGATCGAAGTTTCCGAACTGACTTTCGGTGGCGAATTCAACGAGACGCTGGTTCACCAAGCAGTCGTGGCCTACATGGCCGGCGGCCGTCAGGGTACCAAGCAGCAGAAGACCCGTTCCGACGTGGCTGGTGGCGGTAAGCGCCCATGGCGTCAGAAGGGTACTGGCCGTGCTCGTGCTGGTACCACTCGTGGTCCGATCTGGCGTGGCGGTGGTGTAACCTTCGCAGCTCGCCCTCAAGATCACTCGCAAAAGCTCAACAAGAAGATGTATCGCGCAGCTCTGCGCTCCATCCTCGCTGAGCTGGTGCGTAGCGACCGTCTGGTCGTGGTTCAGGACTTCGCTGTTGAAGCACCGAAAACCAAAGATCTGCTGAACAAGCTGAACGGCATGGGTCTGAGCGACGTATTGATCGTTTCCGACGCTGTTGATCAGAACCTGTACCTGGCTGCTCGTAACCTGCCGCACGTCGATGTACGTGACGTACAAGGTTCCGACCCGGTCAGTCTGATCGCATACGAGAAAGTGTTGATCACTGTCTCGGCCGTGAAGAAATTCGAGGAGCTGCTGGGATGAACCAGGAACGCGTATTCAAAGTCCTCCTTGGCCCGCACGTTTCCGAGAAGGCTACCGTTCTGGCTGAGAAAAAAGGCCAGTTCGTATTCAAGGTTGCTACTGATGCAACCAAGCTGGAAATCAAGAAAGCTGTCGAAGGCCTGTTCAACGTAAAAGTTGAAAACGTGTCGACTGTTAACGTTCTGGGTAAAACCAAGCGTACCGCACGTGGTCTGGGCAAGCGTAATGACTGGAAGAAGGCGATCGTCTCCCTTCAGCCAGGCCAAGATCTCGATTTCAGCAGCAGTGCTGAGTAAGGAAGGGGTGCATCATGGCAATCGTTAAATGCAAACCGACTTCCCCTGGCCGCCGTTTCGTGGTCAAGGTGGTCAACAAGGAGCTGCACAAAGGCGCTCCTCACGCACCGCTGATCGAGAAAAAATCGAAGTCTGGTGGTCGTAACAACAATGGCCGCATTACCACTCGTCACGTTGGTGGTGGTCACAAGCAGCATTACCGTCTGGTCGACTTCCGTCGCAACGACAAAGATGGCATTCCAGCCACTGTCGAGCGTATCGAATACGATCCAAACCGTACTGCTCACATCGCCCTGCTGTGCTACGCAGACGGTGAGCGTCGCTACATCATCGCGCCTAAAGGCGTGAGCGCTGGCGACCAGCTGATCGCAGGTGCCCTGGCCCCAATCAAGGCCGGTAACTCCCTGCAGCTGCGCAACATTCCAGTAGGTAGCACCATTCACGGCATCGAACTGAAGCCGGGTAAAGGTGCTCAGATCGCTCGTTCCGCTGGTGCTTCGGCTCAGCTGATCGCTCGCGAAGGTGTCTACGTGACCCTGCGTCTGCGCTCTGGTGAAATGCGTAAAGTCCTGGCTGAGTGCCGTGCGACCCTGGGCGAAGTCTCGAACTCCGAGCACAGCCTGCGTTCGCTGGGTAAAGCTGGTGCCAAACGCTGGCGCGGCGTTCGCCCAACCGTTCGTGGTGTTGCCATGAACCCGGTTGACCACCCACACGGTGGTGGTGAAGGTCGTACCTCCGGTGGTCGTCATCCGGTATCGCCATGGGGCTTCCCAACCAAGGGTGCTAAAACCCGTGGTAATAAGCGTACCGACAACATGATCGTCCGTCGTCGCAAGTAACTAGAGGGATACGACAGTGCCACGTTCTCTGAAAAAAGGTCCTTTTATCGATCTTCACCTGTTGAAGAAGGTCGAAGTGGCGGTGGAGAAGAATGATCGCAAGCCAGTTAAAACCTGGTCGCGCCGTTCGATGATCCTGCCACAAATGGTCGGTCTGACCATCGCGGTTCACAACGGTCGCCAGCATGTTCCAGTTCTCGTGAACGAAGACATGGTCGGCCACAAACTGGGCGAGTTCGCCGGTACCCGCACCTATCGCGGGCACGTGGCTGACAAGAAAGCCAAGCGTTAAGGGGTAAGGAAATGGAAGTAGCCGCTAAGTTGTCGGGCGCTCGCATCTCCGCCCAGAAAGCCCGCTTGGTCGCCGACCAGATCCGCGGGAAGAAGGTGGGCGAAGCGCTCAACCTGTTGGCCTTCAGCAGCAAAAAAGCCGCTGAAATCATGAAGAAAGTCCTCGAGTCGGCCGTAGCCAACGCCGAACACAACGAAGGCGCAGACGTTGATGACCTGAAGGTCTCCACCGTCTTCGTCAACGAAGGGCGTTCGCTGAAGCGCATCATGCCACGTGCCAAAGGCCGTGCTGATCGCATCGTCAAGCGGTCTTGCCATATCACTGTCAAGGTTGCGGACAAGTAACGGAGTCGATCAGATGGGTCAGAAAGTACATCCCACTGGCATTCGCCTGGGAATCGTCAAGGAGCACACCTCCGTCTGGTACGCAGACGGTGCTACTTACGCAGATTACCTGTTGAAGGATCTGAAAACGCGTGAGTACCTCCAAGACAAACTAAAAAGCGCGTCCGTAAGCCGTATCGATATTCATCGTCCGGCTCAAACTGCACGCATCACCATCCACACCGCTCGTCCCGGTATCGTTATCGGTAAGAAAGGTGAAGATGTCGAGAAGCTGCGTCAGGACCTGACCAAGCAGATGGGTGTGCCTGTGCACATCAACATCGAAGAGATCCGCAAGCCGGAACTCGACGCTATGCTGGTTGCGCAGAGCGTAGCTCAGCAGCTGGAACGCCGTGTAATGTTCCGTCGCGCCATGAAGCGCGCGGTACAGAACGCCATGCGTATTGGTGCCAAGGGCATCAAGATCCAGGTGAGCGGTCGTCTCGGCGGTGCTGAGATTGCTCGTACCGAGTGGTATCGCGAAGGTCGTGTGCCTCTGCACACCCTGCGTGCCGATATCGACTACAACACCTACGAAGCTCACACCACTTACGGTGTGATCGGTGTGAAGGTTTGGATCTTCAAAGGCGAAGTTATTGGTGGTCGCCAAGAAGAACTGAAACCACAAGCACCAGCGCCTCGTAAAAAAGCTGCTAAGTAAGGGGTACGCCAAATGTTGCAACCAAAGCGTACAAAATTCCGCAAGCAGATGACTGGCCACAACCGTGGTCTGGCACTGCGCGGTAGCAAAGTCAGCTTCGGCGAATTCGCCCTGAAAGCTGTTGCTCGCGGTCGCCTCACCGCTCGCCAGATCGAGTCCGCACGTCGTGCGCTGACCCGTCACGTTAAGCGTGGCGGTAAGATCTGGATCCGTGTGTTCCCGGACAAGCCGATCTCCAAAAAACCTCTTGAGGTTCGTATGGGTAAAGGTAAGGGCTCCGTGGAGTACTGGGTTGCCCAGATTCAGCCAGGCAAAGTCCTGTACGAGATCGAGGGTGTTTCTGAAGAGCTGGCGCGCGAAGCTTTCGCCCTGGCTGCTGCAAAGCTGCCTCTCGCCACCTCCTTTGTTAAGCGGACGGTGATGTGATGAAAGCGAATGAACTTCGTGAAAAATCGGCACAGCAACTGAACGAGCAACTGCTCGGCTTGCTGCGCGACCAGTTCAATCTGCGTATGCAGAAAGCAACTGGCCAGTTGGGGCAGTCGCACCTGCTCTCGCAAGTTAAGCGTGACATCGCTCGCGTGAAAACTGTGCTCAACCAGCAGGCAGGTAAGTGATCATGGCTGAAGCTGAAAAAACCGTCCGTACGCTGACTGGCCGTGTCGTCAGCGACAAAATGGACAAGACCATCACCGTTCTGATCGAGCGTCGCGTAAAGCACCCGATCTACGGTAAATACGTTAAGCGTTCGACTAAGCTGCACGCGCACGACGAAGCCAACCAGTGCAAGATCGGCGACAAGGTTTCCATCCGTGAAACCCGTCCGCTGGCCAAGACCAAGTCCTGGGCACTGGTTGAAGTCCTCGAACGCGCTGTTGAAGTCTAAGGGCTAGGGGTCGGAGAAATTTTATGATTCAGACTCAATCCATGCTCGATGTGGCCGATAACAGCGGCGCTCGTCGCGTCATGTGCATCAAGGTGCTCGGCGGTTCGCACCGCCGTTACGCCGGTATCGGTGACATCATCAAAGTAACCGTCAAGGAAGCAATTCCGCGCGGTAAGGTCAAAAAAGGCCAGGTGATGACCGCTGTCGTCGTACGTACCCGTCATGGTGTTCGTCGCGCTGACGGTTCCATCATTCGTTTCGACGGCAACGCTGCTGTTCTGCTGAACAACAAGCAAGAGCCGATCGGCACTCGCATCTTCGGGCCAGTGACCCGTGAACTTCGTACTGAGAAGTTCATGAAGATCGTCTCGCTCGCCCCTGAAGTGCTGTAAGGAGATCCGACATGCAAAAGATTCGTCGTGACGACGAGATCATCGTGATCGCCGGCAAAGACAAAGGTAAGCGCGGTAAGGTGCTGAAGGTTCTGGCTGATGACCGTCTGGTTATCGGTGGCGTGAACCTGGTCAAGCGTCATACCAAGCCTAACCCGATGGCGGGCGTACAGGGCGGTATCGTCGAGAAAGAAGCGCCTCTGCACGCTTCCAACGTTGCCATCTTCAACGGTGAAACCAACAAGGCTGACCGCGTTGGTTTCAAAGTAGAAGACGGTAAAAAAATTCGTGTCTTCAAGTCGACCCAAAAAGCGGTTGATGCTTGAACACTGCTAGGTAGAAGACCATGGCACGACTGAAAGAGATTTACCGGAACGAAATCGCTCCTAAGCTTAAGGAAGAACTTAAGCTGTCGAACGTGATGGAAGTTCCGCGCGTTACCAAGATCACCCTGAACATGGGTCTGGGCGAAGCGATCGGCGACAAGAAAGTCATCGAGCACGCTGTTGCCGACCTGGAAAAGATCACCGGTCAAAAGCCGGTCGTGACTTTCGCTCGCAAATCCATCGCTGGCTTCAAAGTCCGCGAAGGCTGGCCGATCGGCGTCAAGGTGACCCTGCGTAGCGACAAGATGTACGAATTCCTGGACCGCCTGCTGGCGATCTCCCTGCCTCGGGTTCGCGACTTCCGCGGCCTGAATGCCAAGTCCTTCGATGGTCGTGGCAACTACAGCATGGGCGTGAAAGAGCAGATCATCTTCCCGGAAATCGACTACGACAAGATCGATGCTCTGCGCGGTTTGGACATCACCCTGACCACCACTGCTCGTTCGGACGACGAAGGCCGCGCTCTGCTGCGTGCTTTCAAGTTCCCGTTCCGCAACTGATTGGAGTAGGAAAATGGCCAAGAAGAGCATGAAAAACCGCGAGCTGAAGCGTCAGCTCACGGTAGCAAAGTTCGCCAAGAAGCGTGCTGAGCTGAAAGCGACCATCGTCAACCTGAACGCCTCTCCAGAAGAGCGTTTCGCTGCCGTTGTCGCTCTGCAGAAGCAGCCACGCGACGCTAGCGCCTCGCGCCTGCGCAACCGTTGCCGCCTGACCGGTCGTCCTCACGGTGTATACCGTAAGTTCGGCCTGGGCCGTAACATGCTGCGTCAAGCTGCAATGCGCGGTGACGTACCAGGCCTGGTCAAGGCCTCCTGGTAATCGCTGCAGGCAAGGCACGGGTGGAAGGGGAGCAATCTTCCGACCGCCGGTGACCTTGCCAACAAACAAGCCCCTATATGGGGCTTGTTTCGTTTCTGCCTTGTGTCTAGAATGACCGGCTCACCTGAGCCTGGGTTTTTGCCCAAACCGTTCGGGTGGTTGTCATAGCCGCAAGGCTAATAATTCTTGTATCAGGAGCATCTAGCCCATGAGTATGCAGGACCCGTTAGCGGACATGCTAACTCGCATCCGTAATGCCCAGATGGCTGAAAAGTCCGTCGTAAGCATGCCTTCCTCTACCCTGAAGGTCGCGGTTGCCAAAGTTCTGAAGGACGAAGGTTACATCGCTGGCTACCAGGTAACTGGTGAGGCCAAGCCTTCCCTGTCGATCGAACTGAAGTACTTCGAAGGCCGTCCGGTCATCGAGGAACTGAAGCGCTCCAGCCGTCCAGGCCTGCGCCAGTACAAGGCCGTCACCGATCTGCCGAAAGTACGTGGCGGTCTGGGCGTGTCTATCGTCTCCACCAACAAAGGTGTGATGACTGATCGCGCTGCGCGCGCTGCCGGTGTCGGCGGCGAAGTTCTGTGCACAGTGTTCTAAGGGGGGATAGACATGTCTCGCGTCGCTAAGAACCCCGTTAAGCTGCCATCCGGTGTCGAAGTCAAATTCGCCGGTCAGCAGCTTTCGGTGAAGGGTGCCAAAGGTACTCTCGAACTGAACGTTCACTCGTCTGTTGAAGTTACCGAAGAGTCTGGTGAGCTGCGTTTCGTCGCTCGCAATGGTGACCAGCAAGCTCGTGCCATGGCCGGTACCACCCGCGCTCTGGTCAACAACATGGTCCAAGGCGTAAGCCAAGGCTTCGAGCGCAAGCTCCAGCTGGTCGGTGTTGGTTACAAGGCACAGGCTAAAGGCACCGTCCTGAACCTGGCCCTGGGCTTCTCTCACCCAGTGGACTACGAACTGCCAGCCGGTATCACCGCTGAAACACCTAGCCAGACCGACATCCTGATCAAGGGTATCGACAAGCAGCTGGTAGGTCAGGTGGCCGCTGAAATCCGCGACTTCCGTCCGCCAGAGCCTTACAAAGGTAAAGGTGTGCGTTACGCGGACGAAGTAGTCCGTCGTAAAGAAGCCAAGAAGAAGTAGGGCCTAGTAAATGACCGACAAAAAAGTTATTCGACTGCGTCGCGCTCGCAAAGCACGTCTCAAGATGCACGAACTCGAAGTCGTGCGCCTGTGCGTGTTCCGCTCCTCGCAGCACATCTACGCCCAGGTCATTTCGGCCGACGGCAGCAAGGTTCTGGCAAGCGCCTCGACCTTGGACAAAGACCTGCGTGATGGCGCCACTGGCAACATCGACGCGGCCACTAAGGTTGGCAAGCTGGTAGCTGAGCGTGCGAAAGCCGCCGGTGTATCTCAAGTTGCCTTTGACCGTTCCGGCTTCAAGTACCATGGCCGCGTCAAAGCGCTGGCTGATGCTGCTCGTGAAGGCGGGCTGGAGTTCTAAGTTATGGCAAATAACGATCAAAAGCGCGACGAAGGCTACATCGAGAAGCTGGTTCAAGTTAACCGCGTTGCCAAAACCGTAAAAGGCGGCCGTATCTTCACCTTCACCGCGCTGACCGTGGTTGGTGATGGTAAAGGTCGTGTTGGCTTCGGCCGTGGCAAGTCGCGCGAAGTACCAGCCGCGATCCAGAAAGCCATGGAAGCTGCTCGCCGCAACATGATCCAGGTTGACCTGAAGGGCACCACCCTGCAGTACGCCACCAAGGCTGCCCACGGCGCCTCGAAGGTTTACATGCAGCCTGCCTCGGAAGGTACCGGTATCATCGCCGGTGGCGCAATGCGTGCTGTCCTGGAAGTTGCTGGTGTTCAGAACGTTCTGGCCAAGTGCTACGGTTCGACCAACCCAGTGAACGTGGTTTACGCCACCTTCAAGGGTCTGAAAGCCATGCAATCTCCTGAATCCATTGCCGCCAAGCGTGGCAAGAGCGTCGAGGAGATCTTCTGATCATGGCAACCGTAAAAGTAACGCTGATCAAGAGCGTCTCGGGCCGTCTGCCTAACCACAAGCTGTGTGTTAAAGGCCTGGGTCTGCGTCGCATCGGTCACACTGTAGAAGTCCAGGATACTCCCGAGAACCGCGGGATGATCAACAAGGCTTACTACATGCTGAAGGTCGAGGGCTAATCGATGAAACTCAATGATCTGAGTCCAGCGCCGGGTTCCCGTCGCGAGAAGCATCGTCCAGGTCGTGGTATCGGTAGCGGTCTGGGTAAGACCGGCGGCCGTGGCCACAAAGGTCAGACTTCCCGTTCGGGTGGTTCGATCGCTCCTGGCTTCGAAGGCGGTCAACAGCCGCTGCACCGTCGCCTGCCGAAGTTCGGCTTCGTTTCCCTGAAAGCCATGGACCGCGCTGAAGTGCGTCTGTCCGAGCTGGCCAAAGTGGAAGGCGACGTGATCTCCGTGCAATCCCTGAAGGATGCCAACGTGATCAACCAGCACATTCAGCGTGTGAAAATCATGCTGTCTGGCGAAGTTACTCGCGCAGTCACCATCAAGGGTATCGCAGCCACCAAGGGTGCGCGTGCGGCTATCGAAGCAGCTGGCGGCAAATTCGAGGAATAAATGGCTAAGCAAGGTGCTCTCTCTTCGCTCGGTAAGGGCGGGATGTCGGAACTCTGGGCTCGTCTGCGCTTTCTGTTCATGGCGATCATCGTCTATCGGATAGGTGCGCATATCCCGGTTCCCGGCATCAATCCGGACCGTCTGGCGGATCTGTTTCGGCAGAATGAGGGGACCATTCTTAGCTTGTTCAACATGTTTTCCGGTGGCGCGCTCGAGCGCATGAGCATCTTTGCACTGGGGATCATGCCGTACATCTCGGCATCGATCATCATGCAGTTGATGACGGCGGTCAGCCCGCAACTGGAGCAGTTGAAGAAGGAAGGTGAAGCTGGCCGTCGCAAGATCAGCCAGTACACCCGCTACGGCACCGTTATCCTGGCACTGGTCCAAGCCATTGGCATGTCCATTGGCCTGGCCAACCAGGGCGTGGCGTTTTCTGCAGGCCTGGGCTTCCACGTCGTCGCTGTTTCCACTTTCGTGGCAGGCGCGATGTTCATGATGTGGCTGGGCGAGCAGATCACCGAGCGCGGTGTGGGCAACGGTATCTCGATGTTGATCTTCGCAGGTATCGTTGCCGGTCTTCCGAGAGCAATCGGGCAGTCTTTCGAGTCTGCACGCACAGGCGATATCAACATTTTCGCCTTGGTCGCCATCGGTTTGCTGGCAGTAGCGATTATCGGTTTTGTGGTGTTCATTGAGCGTGGTCAGCGTCGTATCGCCGTTCATTACGCCAAGCGTCAGCAGGGCCGCAAGGTCTTCGCTGCGCAGACTAGCCACTTGCCGCTGAAGGTGAACATGGCGGGGGTTATCCCGGCCATTTTCGCGAGCAGCATTTTGCTGTTCCCGGCTTCGCTGGGTGCCTGGTTTGGTCAGTCCGAAGGTATGGGCTGGCTGCAGGACATCTCGCAGTCGATCGCTCCTGGTCAGCCGTTGAACATTCTGCTGTTTAGTGCAGGGATCATTTTCTTCTGCTTCTTCTACACAGCGTTGATGTTCAACCCGAAAGACGTAGCGGAAAACCTGAAGAAGTCCGGTGCCTTTATTCCGGGTATCCGTCCTGGTGAGCAGTCGGCGCGCTACATTGATGGCGTTCTGACCCGTTTGACCATGTTCGGTGCTCTTTACATGATGGCCGTCTGCCTTCTGCCCCAGTTCCTGGTGGTGGCAGCAAATGTGCCGTTCTACCTTGGCGGGACCTCGTTGCTGATTGTGGTAGTGGTTGTGATGGACTTCATGTCCCAAGTACAATCGCACCTCGTTTCGCACCAGTACGAATCCCTGATGAAGAAAGCCAACCTGAAAGGCTACGGTGGCAGCGGTTTGCTGCGCTGATACGCCCCTAAGGTTCGAGGAGTCGGTAATGAAAGTTCGTGCATCGGTGAAAAAGCTGTGCCGTAACTGCAAGATCATCCGTCGCGAAGGCGTCGTACGAGTGATCTGCAGCGCGGAACCGCGTCACAAACAGCGCCAAGGCTGAGTGTGATCTGCGCTTCAAACCCAGCAGCTAGTGTGCTGCTGGGTTGATTATTCGTTTCTACAGCGATATTATCTCGCGCCCTATTTCTTGGCTTCCGGGGCGTAGGTAGCTGTCAATTGGAGTCCCACTGAATGGCCCGTATTGCAGGCGTCAACATTCCAGATAACAAGCATACTGTTATCTCGCTGACCTACATCT
This sequence comes from Pseudomonas sp. KCJK9058, assembly GCF_046230975.1. Lineage (NCBI taxonomy): Bacteria > Pseudomonadati > Pseudomonadota > Gammaproteobacteria > Pseudomonadales > Pseudomonadaceae > Pseudomonas > Pseudomonas sp. KCJK9058. Next base: position 37,287 of record NZ_JBJJLR010000029.1, on the reverse strand, counting down.
ATGGTGTCGGTCGCACAACTGCACAGAAGATTTGTGCAGACGCTGGTGTAAACCCAGCCGCTAAGATCAAGGATCTGAGCGACGAGCAAATCGAAACCCTGCGTGGCGAAGTCGCGAAGTTCACCACCGAAGGTGACCTGCGTCGTGACATCAACATGAAGATCAAGCGCTTGATGGACCTGGGTTGCTACCGCGGCCTGCGTCATCGTAAAGGTCTGCCGGTTCGCGGTCAGCGCACCAAGACCAACGCACGCACCCGTAAGGGCCCGCGTAAGCCGATCCGCAAGTAATCGCCCAGGAATATAGACATGGCAAAACCTGCTGCTCGTCCTCGTAAGAAAGTCAAAAAGACAGTGGTTGATGGCATCGCCCACATCCATGCTTCTTTCAACAACACCATCGTGACCATCACCGACCGTCAGGGCAATGCTTTGTCCTGGGCGACCTCCGGTGGTTCGGGTTTCCGTGGTTCGCGCAAATCCACCCCGTTCGCAGCTCAGATCGCTGCTGAGCGTGCTGGTCAAGCTGCGCTGGAATACGGTCTGAAGAACCTCGACGTTAACGTCAAGGGTCCAGGTCCAGGTCGTGAGTCCGCCGTTCGTGCATTGAACAGCTGCGGCTACAAGATCGCCAGCATCACCGACGTGACGCCAATCCCGCACAACGGGTGCCGTCCGCCGAAGAAGCGTCGCGTGTAATCAGGAGACAGAAGAATGGCACGTTACATTGGTCCAAAATGCAAACTGTCTCGTCGTGAAGGCACCGATCTGTTCCTGAAGAGCGGCGTTCGCGCTCTGGAATCGAAGTGCAATATCGAAGCAGCCCCAGGTATCCACGGCCAGCGCCGTGGCCGTCAGTCCGACTACGGCACCCAGCTGCGTGAGAAACAAAAAGTCCGTCGTATCTACGGTGTTCTGGAGCGTCAGTTCCGCGGTTACTACCAAGCTGCTGCCTCGAAAAAAGGCGCAACCGGTGAGAACCTGCTGCAACTGCTCGAGTGCCGTCTGGATAACGTCGTTTACCGTATGGGCTTCGGCTCGACTCGTTCCGAGTCCCGTCAGCTGGTTTCGCACAAAGCGATCAGCGTCAACGGTAAGACTGTAAACATTCCATCCTACCAAGTTCGTCCGGGTGACGTGGTCGCAGTCCGCGAGAAATCGCTGGGCCAGTTGCGCATTGTTCAAGCCCTTGAACTGTGCGCCCAGCGTGGCCGCGTTGAGTGGGTTGACGTGGATGCTGCTAAAAAGTCGGGCGTTTTCAAGAACGTTCCTGCTCGCAGCGACCTGTCTGCCGACATCAACGAAAACCTGATTGTCGAGCTCTACTCCAAGTAAGGGCTAGAAAATAGGTGCATCCATGCAGATTTCGGTAAATGAGTTCCTGACTCCCCGCCACATTGATGTGCAGGTAGTCAGTCCGACCCGCGCCAAAATTACGCTCGAGCCTCTCGAGCGTGGTTTCGGCCATACCCTGGGCAACGCGCTGCGCCGCATCCTGTTGTCCTCCATGCCTGGCTGTGCAGTAGTCGAGGCCGAGATCGATGGCGTACTCCATGAGTACTCCGCGATCGAAGGTGTTCAGGAAGACGTAATTGAAATCCTGTTGAACCTGAAAGGTCTCGCTATCAAACTGCATGGTCGTGACGAAGTTACGCTGACCTTGTCGAAAAAGGGTTCGGGGGTGGTTACCGCTGCCGATATTCAGCTGGATCACGATGTCGAGATCGTCAACCCCGATCACGTAATCGCGAACCTGGCGTCGAACGGCGCTCTGAACATGAAGCTCACTGTAGCTCGTGGTCGTGGTTACGAGCCGGCCGACTCCCGTCAAACCGACGAAGACGAAAGCCGTAGCATTGGCCGTCTGCAGTTGGACGCCTCCTTCAGCCCGGTGCGTCGTATCGCCTATGTGGTCGAGAACGCCCGTGTTGAACAGCGTACCAACCTGGACAAACTGGTCATTGATCTGGAAACCAACGGCACCCTGGATCCTGAAGAGGCTATCCGCCGCGCTGCGACCATTCTGCAACAGCAGCTGGCCGCGTTCGTCGACCTCAAAGGTGACAGCGAGCCTGTCGTAGTCGAGCAGGAAGACGAGATCGATCCGATCCTGCTGCGTCCGGTTGACGACCTGGAACTGACTGTACGTTCGGCCAACTGCCTCAAGGCGGAGAACATCTACTACATCGGCGACCTGATTCAGCGTACCGAAGTAGAGCTGTTGAAGACTCCTAACCTGGGTAAGAAGTCCCTGACTGAAATCAAGGACGTTCTGGCCTCTCGTGGTCTGTCTCTCGGCATGCGCCTCGACAACTGGCCGCCTGCAAGTCTTAAGAAAGACGACAAGGCGACCGCCTGATCGTCGTAATCACCGAACGTAGTGTTTGGTAAGGAATGAATCATGCGTCATCGTAAAAGTGGACGTCACCTGAGCCGTACCAGCTCTCACCGCAAGGCTATGTTCCAGAACATGGCAGTGTCGCTGATCGAGCACGAGCTGATCAAAACCACCCTGCCGAAAGCCAAGGAACTGCGCCGCGTTGCCGAGCCGCTGATCACCCTGGCCAAGGAAGACAGCGTTGCTAACCGTCGTCTGGCCTTCGACCGTACCCGTTCGAAGTCCGCTGTTGGCAAACTGTTCAACGACCTGGGCAAGCGTTACGCCACCCGTCAGGGCGGCTACCTGCGCATCCTGAAGTGCGGTTTCCGCGCTGGCGACAACGCGCCTATGGCGTACGTCGAGCTGGTTGATCGTCCGGTCGGCGGTGCTGTAGAAGCTGCTGAGTAAGACGTTCTGTCTGCTACAAAAAACCGGGCCTAGTGCCCGGTTTTTTGTTTTTACATCTATTGTTTATTTCTATTGATGTAAGTCATGTAATGAATTTGTTCCTGTAATCTTGCTCGTCAATACTCTCTCTACAGCCGATTAGCCGGCCCTTGAAGACCGAAAAGGAGAGCCCATGAGCAAGATTCTCACCACCGCCAGCGGTGCACCTGTAGCCGACAACCAGAACTCCCGCTCCGCCGGCCCGCGCGGTCCGCTGTTGCTCGACGACTTCCACCTGATCGAGAAGCTCGCCCATTTCAATCGCGAGAACATTCCTGAGCGTCGCGTCCATGCCAAAGGCTCGGGCGCCTACGGTACCTTTACCGTTACTCACGATATCACCGGCTATACCAGCGCCAAGCTGTTCGAAGAGGTCGGTAAACAAACCGAGACTTTCTTACGCTTCTCCACCGTTGGTGGCGAGCGCGGCTCTGCAGATACCGAGCGTGACCCGCGTGGCTTCGCGGTGAAGTTCTACACCGAGGAAGGCAACTGGGACATCGTCGGTAACAACACGCCAGTGTTCTTCATTCGCGACCCATTGAAGTTCCCGGACTTTATCCACACCCAGAAGCGCCACCCGCAGTCCAACCTGAAGAACGCTCAGATGATGTGGGACTTCTGGTCGCATTCCCCAGAAGCGCTGCACCAGGTCACCATCCTCTTTTCCGATCGTGGCATTCCGGACGGCTATCGCCACATGCATGGCTTTGGCAGCCACACCTACAGCCTGATCAATGCAAAGGGTGAGCGCACTTGGGTCAAGTGGCACTTCAAGACCCAGCAAGGCATCAAGAACCTCACCCCGGCAGACGCTGCGCGCCTGGCAGGTACCGACCCGGATTACGCTCAGCGCGACCTCTTCGAGGCCATTGAGCGTGGCGACTACCCGCGCTGGACTGTCTGCATTCAGGTGATGAGCGAAGCCGAGGCTGCCAGCCGCGACGAGAATCCATTCGACGTGACCAAGACCTGGTCGCAGAAGGATTATCCGCTCATCGAGGTGGGTGTGCTGGAGCTCAACCGTAACCCGCTCAACTATTTTGCAGAGGTCGAGCAGGCCGCGTTCGGCCCGAGCAATATGGTGCCCGGCGTCGGTCTTTCACCGGACCGCATGCTGCAAGGCCGTGTATTCGCCTACGCCGACGCGCACCGCTATCGCGTGGGCACCAACCACCAGCAATTGCCAGTCAACGCGCCACGTTGCCCGGTCAACAGCTATCAGCGCGACGGCTCGATGGCCACCGGCAGTTACGGTAGTGCACCGAACTACGAGCCAAACAGCTACAGCGATGCCCCGAAACAGTCGCCACGTCATGCTGAGCCAGCATTGGCCATGAATGGTTCGGCTGATCGCTACGATCACCGTGAGGACACCGACTACTTCAGTCATGCCGGCGCGTTGTTCCGTTTGATGAGCGATGAGCAGAAAGCCCTGCTGATCAGCAACATCGCCGGTGCCATGGCGGGTGTCAGCGAAGACGTGATTCAGCGTCAGCTACAGTACTTCTTCAAGGCGGATCCGGCCTATGGCGAAGGGATTGCGAAGGCTTTGGGCATCAATCTCGCCTAAGTCGAAGTGATAAGAAGAACCGCCCTCATTTGGGCGGTTTTTCAATGAATATCACTACTGTTTAACCGATTTTTTGCGTCTGATTGCGCGTTTTTCAGTGACCATAGGCAAAAGCTGGTTCACACTATGTGGCATAGACGTTTTCACATGGAGAATCAGGGCGATGCAAGGCCACCCGGATGTAATCAACTATCTCGTCACGCTGCTGAAGGGCGAACTGGCGGCACGCGACCAGTACTTCATTCATTCGCGCATGTACGAAGACTGGGGCCTGTCCAAGCTCTACGAGCGCATCAACCACGAGATGGAGGAAGAGACGCAGCACGCCGATGCCCTGATGCGTCGTATCCTCATGCTCGAAGGGACCCCTGACATGCGTGCGGATGACCTGGAGGTCGGTAGCACCGTGCCGGAAATGATCGATGCAGACCTCAAGCTCGAATACAAGGTGCGCGGTGCGCTTTGTAAAGGCATCGAGCTATGCGAACTGCACAAGGACTACGTCAGTCGTGACATCCTGCGTGCGCAGCTGGCCGACACCGAAGAAGATCACACCTACTGGCTTGAGAAGCAGCAGGGCCTGATCAAGGCCATTGGGCTGGAAAACTACCTGCAGTCGCAGATGTAAGTTACCCACAGGCTCAAGTAAAAGCCCCTGGCACCCTTGGTACCAGGGGCTTTTTCATTGCGCTGGCAACACTTAGGCCCGATCCCGCTCCAGCAATGGTTTCAGGTAATGGCCGGTATATGACTGCTTCATCTCGCTCAGCTCTTCTGGCGTACCGCAGGCAATGATCTGCCCACCCTTGGAGCCGCCCTCAGGCCCCAGGTCAACCAGCCAGTCGGCAGTCTTGATCACATCCAGGTTATGCTCGATCACCACCACGGTATTGCCGTGGTCGCGCAGGCGATGCAACACGTCCAGCAGTTGCTGGATATCGGCAAAGTGCAGACCGGTAGTAGGTTCGTCGAGGATGTACAAGGTCTTGCCGGTATCGCGCTTGGACAGTTCGCGCGACAGCTTCACCCGCTGCGCCTCACCGCCGGACAACGTGGTCGCTGATTGCCCCAGTTTGATGTACGACAGGCCCACATCCATCAACGTTTGCAGCTTGCGCGCCAGCGCCGGCACCGCATCGAAGAACTCTCGGGCATCCTCGATGGTCATTTCCAGCACCTCGTGGATGTTCTTGCCCTTGTACTTGATCTCCAGGGTTTCGCGGTTGTAGCGCTTGCTCTTGCACACGTCACACGGCACGTAGATGTCCGGCAGGAAGTGCATTTCCACCTTGATCAGGCCATCGCCCTGGCAGGCCTCGCAACGGCCCCCCTTGACGTTGAATGAGAAACGCCCCGGACCATAACCACGCGAGCGTGACTCCGGTACACCGGAGAACAGCTCGCGGATCGGGGTGAAGATGCCGGTGTAGGTCGCCGGGTTGGAGCGTGGTGTGCGGCCGATCGGGCTCTGGTCGATATCCACCACCTTGTCCAGGTGCTGCAGGCCGTCCATGCTGCTGTGCGGTGCGGCTTCCAGACTGCTTGCGCCATTGAGTGCCGTGGCGGCCAAGGGGAAAAGGGTGTTGTTGATCAGCGTCGATTTGCCCGAGCCGGATACACCAGTCACGCAGGTCAGCAGGCCGATTGGTACTTCCAGGTCGACGTTCTGCAGGTTGTTGCCACGCGCGCCTTTGAGCTTGAGCTGCAGCTTCTTGTTGCGCGGCGTACGCTTGGCCGGCACGGCGATCTTCTTGCGCCCGGACAGGTACTTGCCAGTCAGCGAATCGGGATGGTTCATGACCTCCTGGGGCGAGCCCTCGGCAACGATCTGCCCACCGTGAACACCGGCGCCTGGGCCGATATCGACCACGTAGTCGGCCAGCCGAATGGCGTCCTCGTCGTGTTCCACCACGATCACCGTGTTGCCCAGGTCGCGCAAATGGTTCAGGGTGGCCAACAGGCGGTCGTTGTCGCGTTGATGAAGGCCGATGGACGGTTCATCGAGGATGTACATCACCCCCACCAGACCGGCGCCGATCTGGCTGGCGAGTCGGATACGTTGCGCTTCACCGCCGGACAAGGTGTCGGCGCTACGATCCAGGGTCAAGTAGTCGAGGCCGACATTGACCAGGAACTGAAGTCGTTCGCAGATTTCCTTGAGGATTTTTGCCGCGATTTCGCCACGGCGGCCGGTGAGGGTCAGTTGACCAAAGTAGTTGCTGGCTTCACCGATCGGCAAATTGGTTACCGCCGGCAGGGTTTTCTCGCCCACCCACACATGGCGCGCCTCGCGGCGCAGGCGCGTACCCCGGCAATCCGGGCACGGTTGCGTACCAAGGAACTTGGCCAGTTCTTCACGCACTGTGGCCGATTCGGTTTCGCGATAGCGGCGCTCAAGGTTCGGCACAATGCCTTCGAACGGGTGCGATCGCTTGACGATATCGCCTCGGTCGTTGAGGTATTTGAAGTCGACACTCTGCTTGCCGCTGCCCTGCAGGATCACCTTCTGGTGTTCGGCCAACAGCTCACCGAATGGCTCCTCCAGGCTGAAGCCGTAGTGCGCTGCCAACGAACCGAGCATCTGGAAGTAGTACACGTTACGCCGGTCCCAGCCGCGGATCGCGCCTTCGGCCAAGGTCAGTTCCGTGTTGACCAGGCGTTTGGTGTCGAAGAACTGCTTGACCCCCAGGCCGTCGCAAGTCGGACAGGCGCCCGCCGGGTTGTTGAAGGAAAACAGCTTCGGTTCCAGCTCGCTGATCGCGTGGCCGCACACCGGACAGGCGAAGCGCGCGGAGAAGATCGTCTCCTCGCCTTGTTCGTCGTCCATCGGTGCCACCAGGGCAATACCGTCGGCCAGCTTCAACGCGGTCTCGAACGATTCGGCCAGGCGCTGTTGCAGGTCGGCGCGGACTTTGAAGCGGTCCACCACCACATCGATGCTGTGCTTCTTCTGTTTGTCCAGCTTGGGCAACTCATCGAGTTCGTAGAGCTTGCCGTTGACCCTGGCCCGCACGAAGCCCTGGGCGCGAAGCTCGTCAAACACCGCCAGGTGTTCGCCCTTGCGCTCGCGCACCACCGGCGCGAGCAGCATCAGCTTGCTGCCTTCCGGGCGCTCCAGCACCAGGTCGACCATCTGGCTGATCGTTTGCGCCTCCAGCGGGATATCGTGGTCCGGGCAGCGTGGAGTACCGACGCGGGCGTACAACAGGCGCAGATAGTCGTAGATTTCGGTGATGGTGCCGACCGTGGAGCGCGGGTTGTGCGAGGTCGACTTCTGCTCGATGGAAATCGCCGGCGACAGGCCTTCGATGGTGTCGACGTCGGGCTTTTCCATCATCGACAGGAACTGCCGGGCGTAGGCCGACAGCGATTCCACGTAGCGGCGCTGTCCTTCGGCGTACAAGGTATCGAACGCCAGGGACGACTTGCCGGAACCGGACAGGCCGGTGATCACGATCAACTTGTCCCGGGGCAGGGTCAGGTCGATGTTCTTCAGGTTGTGGGTACGTGCCCCACGAATCAGGATCTTGTCCACTGCGGCCTCGCTTGGCGGGCATAAACAAGGAAGTATACGGCGCGCCAGTATGACGCGGCAAAGCGTCGCGTTGATGCCGTCAAGCTGTCGGACTGATAGAATCGCCGCCGGTTCACACGAGGTTAATCCATGCACGACACCCACAACGAGCGTATGAGTGGCGGCGAAACCCGCGCCGCTGGCGGCCTTGCCCTGGTCTTTGCCTTTCGTATGCTGGGCATGTTCATGGTCTTGCCGGTACTGGCCACCTACGGCATGGACCTGGCTGGTGCCACGCCTGCCCTGATCGGCCTGGCCATTGGTGCCTATGGCCTGACTCAGGCGGTATTGCAGATCCCGTTCGGGATGGTTTCCGACCGCATCGGTCGCCGACCGGTGATTTATCTGGGGCTGGTGATCTTTGCCCTGGGCAGTGTGCTGGCGGCCCAGGCTGACTCTATCTGGGGCGTGATTGCCGGGCGCATCCTGCAGGGCGCGGGGGCAATTTCTGCCGCGGTGATGGCACTGCTGTCGGACCTCACCCGCGAACAACACCGGACCAAGGCCATGGCCATGATCGGCATGAGCATCGGGCTGTCGTTTGCTGTCGCCATGGTCGTTGGTCCATTGCTGACAAGTGCCTTTGGTTTGTCAGGTTTGTTCCTGGTTACGGCCGGGCTTGCCTTGGTCGGCATCCTGTTGATCGCGTTTGTCGTACCCAACACCCACAGCATTTTGCAGCACCGCGAGTCGGGGGTGGCGCGCCAGGCCATCGGCCCGACACTGCGTCATCCGGACCTTCTGCGCCTGGACATAAGCATTTTCATCCTGCACGCCGTCCTCATGGCCAGCTTCGTTGCGCTGCCACTGGCGTTCGTCGAGCGTGGCGGCCTGCCCAAGGAGCAGCACTGGTGGGTGTACCTGACTGCGCTGTTCATCTCATTTTTTGCAATGGTCCCGTTCATCATCTACGGCGAAAAAAAGCGCAAGATGAAACGAGTGTTGGCCGGCGCAGTCAGTGTCCTGCTGCTCACAGAGATATACTTCTGGGAGTGGGCTGACGGTTTGCGCGGACTGGTGATTGGCACCGTGGTATTCTTTACCGCATTCAACCTGCTGGAGGCTTCGCTGCCTTCTCTGGTGAGCAAGGTATCGCCTGCCGGTGGCAAGGGGACGGCAATGGGGGTGTATTCCACCAGCCAGTTCCTCGGTGCAGCGTTAGGCGGGATCCTTGGCGGCTGGTTGTTCCAGCACGGTGGGCTGAACACGGTGTTCCTCGGTAGCGCGGTGCTGTGTGCTATCTGGCTGATCGTCGCCTTGCGCATGAACGAGCCGCCATATGTGACCAGCCTGCGCATGCCCCTGACGCCTGAGGCGGTCCGGGAAGCCGGCCTGACCGAGCGCCTGATGGCCGTGCCGGGTGTGACCGACGCTGTGGTGGTGGCAGAAGAAGCCGCCATCTATATCAAACTGGATACGAAAATTTTGGACCGTGCGACCCTCGAGCGACTGGTGAATCCAGCCTCTTCGGCGTGCGAAGCCTAGGAGAACGTTATGGCCCGTGGGGTTAACAAAGTCATTCTGGTCGGTACCTGTGGCCAGGATCCCGAAGTCCGCTACCTGCCCAACGGTAACGCCGTGACCAACCTGAGCCTGGCCACCAGCGAGCAGTGGACTGACAAGCAGTCGGGCCAGAAGGTCGAGCGTACCGAGTGGCACCGTGTGTCGCTGTTCGGCAAGGTTGCCGAAATCGCTGGCGAGTACCTGCGCAAGGGTTCGCAGTGCTACATCGAAGGCAAGCTGCAGACCCGCGAGTGGGAAAAAGACGGCATCAAGCGCTACACCACCGAGATCATCGTCGACATCAACGGCACCATGCAGCTGCTCGGCGGTCGTCCGCAAGGCCAGCAGCAGGGCGGCGACCCATACAACCAGGGTGGCGGCAATTACGGTGGCGGCCAGCAGCAACAGTACAACCAGGCACCGCCACGCCAGCAGGCCCAGCGCCCGCAACAGGCCCCTCAGCGCCCAGCGCCGCAACAGCCTGCGCCGCAGCCGGCGGCTGACTTCGACAGCTTCGATGACGATATTCCGTTCTGATCAGAGCGGTAAGGCGTTGAGCAAGACCAGAAACCCAGGGCAGTTGCCCTGGGTTTTTTTATGGGCAGCACCGCGTATCTGGCATCGCTTTCAGTAGAACAACCGCGGCTCCGCCGAATCCAGCAGGCTTGCCAGCTTGGTCAGGGCAAAGCCCAGTGCCTGGCGGCTGGGTGCCATCAGGGCGATGCGCACACCGCTGGTGGCGTGGCTGCGTTCTGGCAGGAACTGGCTGCCGCTGACCACCGTTACGCCGTTGTCACGCGCCAGGTTGGCAAACTCGTCGCTGGTCCACGGTTCTGGCAGCTCCAGCCAGATATGGAAGCTGTGGGGCTGACTGCGGATCTTGTATTGGCCAAGAATCTCCCGGGCCATGTGCTGGCGCGCGGCCGCCTCCTGCTGCTGCATACGCACCAACTGGTCGGCCTTGCCGCTGTTGATCAGGTTACTGGCCAATTGCGCCATCAGAGGCGATGGCATCCACACGCTGCTGCGTACCATCGATGATAACCGCGACAGGGTTTGCGGTGGGGCGTACAGGTAGCCGATGCGCAGCGCCGGCAGCACGCTTTTGGACAGGCTGGTGAGGTACACCGAGCGTTCAGGCGCATACGCTGCAAGCGGCTTGTAGCCCGGGCTGGGCTCGAGAAAACCGTAGATATCGTCATCCACGATGAACAGGTCGAACTCACGGGCGATCTCGGCGATAGCCTGGCGCCTTGCTGGGGGCATGATCGAGTTGGTCGGGTTCTGGTGCGTGGTGACGCACACCAGCAGGGAAGGGCGGTGTTCCAGGCAGGCCGCGCGCAATGCCTCCGGGATGAGCCCGTGTTCGTCCATGGCGACGCCGCGCAGGCGCCGGCCCAGGCTGTGGGCCAGGGATATGATGCCTGGGTAGCAGAGCGACTCGCACAGCACCACATCGTCACTCTTCGACAGGCTGCTGATGGCCACCAGCAGCCCATGCTGGGCGCCAGCAGTCAGTACCACCTGCTGCCAGCGAGCATCAGGCAGCCAGCGTTGTATCCAGGTCGCACCGGCTTGTTTGTGGGACGTGTGGCCACCTTCTGTCACATAGTCGAGTACCTGCCCCAAGTCCGAGGAGGCCGCCAGTTCGCGGATAGCCGTGCCTAGCCACTCGCTCATGTGAGCGTCGTTGGGCTTGATGATCGAGAGGTCGATCTGGCTACTCTCGCCGGCAACGGGTGTGGGCACCGACGGGGCGGGTAATGGCTGCCGCAGTTGCCTGACAAATGTGCCTCGGCCTACCTCGCCAGCCACCAAACCACGCTTGGCTGCTTCGTCGTAGGCCCTGCCAACCGTGCCGGGGGTTACATTCAGCGCCTCGGCGAGGTCCTTGAGCGTGGGTAAGCGATCGCCTTCTGCAAGCCGACCACGTTCGATGTCCTGTTCAAGGGCATCAGCGATCATCAGGTAAACCGGCTGTGTTTGATGGCTGTATTGGGGGACCCACATGGAGATGGCACCAGGCTTTGCAAGAGCGCGAAAGCCTAGCATGAAAGCTCGGATGCAGGTAATGATGGTAATTGGTTAAATTGAGTTGAATTTATTTTAGATTGAATCGATTCAATTTTTGAAATTACAATCATCGCACCGATCAGGCCAGCCGCTCTCAGGCTGCGCCTGGCATAACGCTCCACGGGATGGACTTTGCTATGGACATGTTGGGTTCTTACTGGGCGGAGCACGGGTTGCTGGCAATCCTCATGCTTGGCGCGATCGCTTTTGTTGCGGGCTTCGTTGACAGCATTGCCGGGGGTGGCGGTTTGTTCCTGGTGCCGGGTTTTCTGCTGGTTGGCATGCCGCCCCAGGTGGCACTGGGCCAGGAAAAACTGGTCAGTACCCTCGGCACGCTGGCGGCTATCCGCAACTTCCTGGCCAACAGCAAGATGGTCTGGCAGGTAGCGTTGGTGGGGGTGCCGTTTTCGCTATTAGGCGCCTACCTGGGGGCACACCTGATCGTATCGATCTCGCAGGAAACGGTGGGCAAGATTATCCTGGCACTGATCCCGCTCGGCATTCTCATTTTCCTTACCCCCAAGGATCGTCCGGTTGAGGAGCGCGAGCTGTCTTCGCGAATGCTGTACACCGTAGTGCCGTTGACATGCCTGGTCATTGGCTTCTATGACGGCTTCTTCGGCCCCGGTACCGGCAGCATGTTCATCATCGCTTTCCATTACCTGCTGCGCATGGACCTGGTCTCCAGTTCAGCCAACTCCAAAACCTTCAACTTCGCTTCCAACATCGGTGCTTTGGTGGCGTTCGTCAGCGCAGGCAAGGTCGTCTACCTGCTGGCATTGCCACTTGTGGCCTGCAACATCCTCGGTAACCACCTGGGCAGTTCCCTGGCCTTGCGTAAAGGCAACGACGTGGTGCGCAAGGCGTTGGTGTTCTCGATGCTCTGTCTGTTCATCAGCCTGGGCGTGAAGTACCTGACCTGACCCATTGATAGGAGATAACCAATGAAAACCGCATTTGTAACCGGTGCTTCCTCAGGCTTTGGCCGCGCCATCTGCTGCACCCTGATCGGCAAAGGCTACCGGGTGATCGGTGGAGCCAGGCGCATGGACAAACTGAAAGCACTGGAGGCCGAACTGGGCGTAAATTTCATTCCGCTGGCGCTGGATGTCACTGATTCAGTGTCGCTCGAGAAGGCGGTCGAGCAGATGCGTGAGGCGTCGCTGCAGATCGATCTGCTGGTCAACAACGCGGGGCTGGCGCTGGGCGTGGACCGTGCCCAAACCAGCAGTGCCGCAAACTGGCAGCAGATGATCGACACCAACATCACCGGCCTGGCCATGGTCACCCACAAGATCCTGCCGCAGATGGTGGAAGCCGATAGCGGCATGATCATCAACATCGGCTCGATCGCCGGCACTTACCCCTACCCGGGCGGTAACGTGTATGGCGCCAGCAAGGCGTTCGTCCGCCAGTTCAGCCTCAACCTGCGTGCCGACCTGGCTGGCACCCGGGTGCGGGTGAGCAACATCGAGCCGGGGCTGTGCTCAGGCACGGACTTCTCGGTGGTGCGCCTCAATGGTGATATGGACGCCGTGCAGGCCTTGTATCGGGATGTAGAGGCCCTTCTGCCGGAGGACATTGCAGCGACGGTAGCCTGGGTTGCCGAGCAGCCGGCGCATGTGAATATCAATACCATCGAGATCATGCCTGTGGCGCAGAGCAGTGCGGCGCTGAATGTGGTGCGCAACTTGCCACGTGCCTGATCGGGGCCGCACCACTGACCCAGGTCATCGCACCTTCTGGATTCTTGACTAGTCTTATCCTTTGGCGGCCATCAATTGGCCGCCACCGTGACTACCAAGAGGCGCCGGCAATGTTCCGCGCGTCCACCACCTGATCAGGAGTGCACGATGGACCTGAACCGTCGGCAGTTCTTCAAGGTCGCCGCCGTCGGCCTTGGAGGCTCGAGCCTTGCGGCGTTGGGCATGGCCCCAACGCCGGCATTCGCCGAGCAGGTGCGTCACTTCAAGCTGGCGCATACCAAAGAAACCCGTAACACCTGCCCCTACTGTTCGGTCGGCTGCGGCCTGATCCTGTACAGCCAGGGTGATGCAGGTAAGAACGTCAAACAGAACATCATCCATATCGAAGGGGATGCCGACCACCCGGTCAACCGCGGCACACTTTGCCCGAAAGGCGCCGGCTTGCTGGACTTTATCCACAGCCCGAGCCGCCTGCAGTACCCCGAGGTTCGCAAGCCGGGCAGCAAAGAGTGGGTGCGGGTCAGCTGGGACGAGGCACTGGACCGCGTCGCCGACCTGATGAAGCAGGACCGCGATGCCAACTTCATCGAGAAGAATGCCCAAGGCCAAACGGTCAATCGCTGGCTCACCACCGGTTTTCTTGCCGCCTCCGCTGCTTCCAGCGAGGCTGGCTACCTGACCCACAAGGTCATCCGCGCAACAGGCATGCTGGGGTTCGATAACCAGGCACGTGTCTGACATGGCCCGACGGTGGCAAGTCTTGCCCCGACGTACGGCCGTGGCGCCATGACCAACCACTGGTCCGATATCGCCAACGCGAATCTGGTCCTGGTGATGGGTGGCAACGCAGCAGAAGCGCATCCGTGCGGCTTCAAGTGGGTAACCGAGGCCAAAGCGCACAACAAGGCGCGGCTTATTGTGGTCGACCCGCGGTTTACCCGTACCGCTTCGGTGGCGGACTACTACGCGCCGATCCGTACCGGCACCGATATCGCCTTCATGGGCGGGCTGATCAACTACCTGCTCAGCAACGACAAGATCCAGCACGAGTACGTGCGCAACTACACTGACGTGTCGTTCATCGTCAAAGAGAACTATGGCTTCGAGGATGGCCTGTTCAGCGGTTACGACGAGGCCAAGCGTGTGTACGCCGACAAGTCCGGCTGGGGTTACGAGCTGGGTGAGGACGGCTATGCCAAGGTCGACCCGACGCTGCAGCACCCTCGCTGCGTGTTCCAGCTGATGAAGCAGCATTACAGCCGCTATACCCCGGAACTGGCGAGCATGACCTGTGGCATGCCACAGGACGCCATGATGAAGGTCTGGGAAGAGATCGCCTCCTGCTCGGTTCCGGGCAAGACCATGACGATCCTTTATGCGCTAGGTTGGACGCAGCATTCGATCGGTGCGCAGATTATCCGCAGTGCGGCCATGGTCCAGCTGCTGCTCGGCAACGTCGGCATGCCCGGTGGCGGGGTCAATGCCCTGCGCGGGCACTCCAACATCCAAGGCCTGACCGACCTCGGCCTGCTGTCCAACTCGCTGCCGGGCTACCTGACCCTGGCCGGTGACGCCGAGCAGGACTACGCCGCCTACATCGACAAGCGCGCTTCCAAGCCGCTGCGGCCTGGGCAGTTGTCGTACTGGCAGAACTACGGCAAGTTCCACGTCAGCCTGATGAAGGCCTGGTACGGCGCCAACGCCACGGCGGAAAACAACTGGGGTTATGACTGGCTGCCCAAACTCGATGTACCGGCCTACGACGTGCTGCGCATGTTCGAGATGATGGGCCAGGGCAAAGTCAATGGTTATATGTGCCAGGGCTTCAACCCGATCGCCGCGCTGCCGGACAAAAACCGCGTCACTGCGGCACTGGGCAAGCTCAAGTGGCTGGTGATCATGGACCCCTTGGCCACCGAGACCTCGGAATTCTGGCGTAACGTCGGGCCGTTCAACGATGTCGACACGGCCTCTATCCAGACCGAAGTAATCCGCTTGCCCACTACCTGCTTTGCCGAGGAAGACGGCTCGCTGGTCAACAGCAGCCGCTGGCTGCAATGGCACTGGAAGGGCGCAGACGGCCCGGGCGAGACGCGTACCGACGTGCAGATCATGAGCGAGCTGTTCCTGCGCCTGCGCCAACGTTACCAGGCCGAAGGGGGGGCCTACCCTGACGCGATAATGAATATCAGCTGGCCGTACAAGATCCCTGAAGAGCCCTCCCCGGAGGAGCTGGCCAAGGAGATGAACGGCTGGGCGGTGGCCGATGTCACCGACCCGACTGGCGCGGTGATCAAGGCGGGCCAGCAACTGGCGGGCTTTGGTCAGCTCAAGGACGACGGTAGCACCGCGTCTGGCTGTTGGATCTTTGCCGGGAGTTGGACCGAACAGGGCAACCAGATGGCTCGCCGCGACAACAGCGACCCGTATGGCATGCATCAGGTGCAGAACTGGGCCTGGGCCTGGCCGGCCAACCGCCGCATCCTTTACAACCGTGCCTCCAGCGACCCGCAAGGCAAGCCGTGGGACCCGGAGAAAAAGCGCCTGGTATGGTGGAACGGTAAGGCCTGGACCGGCACCGACGTGCCGGACTTCAAGGTCGACTCGCCGCCCGAGGCGGGGATGAACCCCTTCATCATGAACCCCGAAGGCGTGGCGCGTTTCTTCGCCATCGACAAAATGGCCGAAGGCCCGTTCCCCGAGCACTATGAGCCCTTCGAAACGCCGATCGGCATCAACCCGCTGCACCCGCAGAACAAGAAGGCCACCAGCAACCCGGCGGGGCGCATCTTCGATTCTGTGTGGGACACCCTCGGCACGCACGATGAGTTCCCTTATGCGGCGACCACCTACCGGCTGACCGAGCATTTCCACTTCTGGAGCAAGCATTGCCGGCTCAACGCCATTGCCCAGCCCGAGCAGTTCGTCGAGATAGGCGAGGTGCTGGCCAACGAGAAAGGCATCAAGGCCGGCGACCGGGTACGGGTGTCGAGCAAGCGTGGGCATATCGATGCGGTGGCGGTGGTGACCAAGCGGATTCGCCCGCTGCAGGTCAACAATCAGACCGTGCACCAAATCGGCATTCCGCTGCACTGGGGCTTCACCGGCGCTACCCGGCATGGCTACCTGACCAATACCTTGGTGCCGTTCCTCGGTGACGGCAATACGCAGACGCCAGAGTCCAAGTCGTTCCTCGTGAAAGTGGAGAAACTCTGATGGCCAGCCAAGACATCATCGCCCGCTCGGCCACCACTACCGTGCCGCCCTCGGTGCGTCAGCAGGAGGAGGTCGCCAAGCTGATCGACACTACCAAGTGCATCGGCTGCAAGGCCTGCCAGGTGGCGTGCTCGGAGTGGAATGAACTGCGTGACGAGGTTGGCCACAACCACGGCACCTACGACAACCCCCAGGACCTCACTGCCGAGACCTGGACACTGATGCGCTTTACCGAGCACGAGCGCGACGACGGCAACCTGGAGTGGCTGATTCGCAAGGACGGTTGCATGCACTGTGCCGACCCAGGTTGCCTGAAGGCCTGTCCGAGCCCGGGTGCGATCATCAAGCACGCCAACGGTATCGTCGATTTCAACCAGGACCACTGCATCGGCTGCGGCTACTGCATCACTGGCTGCCCGTTCAACATCCCGCGTATCTCGCAGAAAGACCACAAGGCGTACAAGTGCACCCTGTGTTCCGATCGCGTGAGCGTGGGGCTGGAGCCGGCGTGCGTGAAAACCTGCCCGACCGGGGCGATCGTGTTCGGCAGCAAGGACGAGATGAAAGTGCATGCGGCCGAGCGCATCGTCGATCTGAAGTCGCGGGGCTACGACAAGGCCGGGTTGTACGACCCGGATGGCGTCGGTGGTACCCACGTGATGTACGTGCTGCACCATGCCGACACGCCGAAGCTGTATGCCGGCCTGCCGGACCAGCCAGTGATCAGCCCGTTGGTGGGGTTGTGGAAGGGCTTCACCAAGCCGCTGGCGCTGTTGGCCATGGGCGCGGCGGTGCTGGCGGGGTTCTTCCACTATGTGCGGATCGGCCCACAGCGTGTCGAGGAGGATGAACACCCGACACCGCCGGACGAAAGCGTGCATCAAGTGGACCCGTCGGTCCATGTCTATGATCCGAAGCAGCCCGGTGGGCAAGGGGAGCAGCGGCCATGAACGACAACAAACCCATCCTGCGCTACAACGCCAACGAGCGTAGCAACCACTGGGTGGTGGCGATCCTGTTCATCCTGGCTGGGCTGTCGGGGCTTGCGCTGTTCCATCCGGCGCTATTCTGGCTCAGCAACCTGTTCGGCGGCGGGCCGTGGACGCGCATTCTGCATCCCTTCATCGGGGTGGCGATGTTCGTGTTTTTCCTCGGGCTGGTATTGCGCTTCTGGCGGGCCAACTTCATCACCGCCAATGACCGCCTGTGGCTGCGCCGGGTGGACCGGGTAATGCGCAACGAGGAGGAGGGCGTACCGCCGATCGGCAAGTACAATGCCGGGCAGAAGCTGCTGTTCTGGACCCTGCTGGTGTGCATGCTGGTGCTGCTGGTCAGTGGCGTGGTGATCTGGCGCGCATACTTCAGCCATTGGTTTGGCATCGATGTCATTCGCTTGTCTGCGCTGCTGCATGCGCTGGCGGCCTTCGTGCTGATTCTCAGCATCATCGTTCACATCTACGCCGGCATCTGGATCAAGGGCTCGATCGGCGCCATGCTGCATGGCTGGGTCAGCCGCGCCTGGGCCCGCAAGCATCATGAGTTGTGGTACCGCGAAGTGACCGGCGACAAGACGCCGGGTGATCACGGACGAAAAGAAGGATGAGCGCTTGAGCATCATACTTGAACCCGGGCAGATCGAAGCGTCGGCAGTCACGCCGCCATTTCTGCACCTGCCTGCCGCCAACCTGTTTGAACTGCGCGCCGCCCGCCTGGAGCAACTGGCTGAGGGCAACGCGCTTGGCGACTACCTGAGGTTGATTGCGCGGTTATGCCGCATCCAGCAGCAGCTTGTGGATAACCCGCCCGGCGGCATGCCGGTGGCCGAGGCGCGTCAGCGCCTGTGCATGGATCATGGTTTGCCGCCCCTGGCGGCTGACAGCCTGGTGCGTGAAGGGCCATGGCTGGTCTGGTTGCAGGCACTGCTAGAGCACCTCAGCGGCGAAACCCGTGGCCCGATGGGTGAGGCCCTGCAGGTGCTACGAGGCAGTGATGACAATCAGCGCAAGGGCTGGGGCATTGCTTTGCTGGCAGGCCAGTACGATGGTGTGCCTGCAGCACTGGTGCCGTTCCTCGGGGCCGCGCTGCAGGCGGCCTGGTCCAGCTGGTTGCTGGCGCTGCCCGCACACCAGCTCGAGCCTGCCGGCAGCCTGGCCCAATGCCCGGCTTGTGGTTCGCCGGCGATGGCCGGGGTGGTGCGCAACCGTGGAAAGCACAACGGCTTGCGTTACCTGGCCTGTTCGTTGTGTGCCTGTGAGTGGCATGTGGTGCGGGTCAAGTGCGTGTACTGCGAGTCGAGCAAGGACTTGCGTTACACCAGCCTTGAGGATGATCGCCATGCGCCAGGCAAAGCGCCGCTGCGCGCTGAATGCTGCCCAGGGTGCGACAGCTACCTGAAGCAGAACTACCTGGAGAACGATGCGGCGGCCGAGCCGCTGGCCGATGACCTGGCCAGCCTGGCCCTGGATATACGCCTGGACGGGGAGGGGTTCCATCGCCTGGCGCCCAACCTGATGCTCGCCCCGGGTAGTGGCTGAGGGTCTACACTGAAACACCGACTTGCCTTCGTACCTACAGGTAATTGCGCCAACCTTCCGGATCACGCTGTACTTGTAGGAGCGGGTTCACCCGCGAATGGGCCAGCACAGACAACGGATCAGTCCAAGGTAGTACCGCATGTCCAACAGCCTTGCCAGCGACACCCCACGCCTGCCGTCCATCGATACCCTCCTTCGCCACCCGGCTTGCCTCCCTCTGATCGATCGCCACGGCCGTGACGCCGTGCTGAATACCCTGCGCCAGTTGCTCGACGACCTGCGCGAGCCCGCCCGTCATGGCGAAATCGGCAGCGCCGAACTGGCTCCGGAAATCCTCCTTGGCCGCAGCGGCGAACGCCTCGCCCTCCAGCAACGCAGCCAGGTTCGCCGCGTGTTCAATCTCACCGGCACCGTGCTGCACACCAACCTCGGCCGCGCCTTGCTGCCGGATGAAGCCATCGAGGCCATGCAGACCGCCGCTCGTTACCCGCTCAACCTGGAATTTGACCTGGCCACCGGCAAACGTGGCGACCGTGATGACCTGATCGAAGGCCTGATCCGCGAGCTGACCGGCGCCGAAGCCGTCACCGTGGTCAACAACAATGCTGCCGCCGTGCTGCTAGCGCTCAACAGCCTGGGCGCGCGCAAGGAAGGCATCATCTCTCGCGGCGAGCTGATCGAGATCGGTGGTGCTTTCCGCATTCCCGACATCATGGCCCGTGCCGGTGTGAAGCTGCACGAGGTTGGCACCACCAACCGTACTCACGCCCGCGACTACGAGGCCGCCATCGGCCCGCGCACTGGCCTGCTGATGCGGGTGCATTGCAGCAATTACAGCATCCAGGGCTTCACCACCCAGGTGCCTACTGCCGAGCTGGCACGTATCGCCCACCAACATCAACTGCCACTGCTTGAAGACCTGGGCAGCGGCAGCCTGCTCGACCTTACCCGCTGGGGCCTGCCCGCCGAACCCACGGTACGCCAGGCCCTGGCCGATGGTGCCGATATCGTCACCTTCAGTGGCGACAAGCTGCTGGGGGGGCCGCAAGCCGGGATCATTGTCGGCCACAAGGACTTGATCACCAGGATCAAGAAAAATCCGCTCAAGCGTGCCTTGCGCGTCGACAAGATCACCCTCGCTGCACTCGAAGCGGTGCTGGCGCTGTACCGCAACCCCGATCGCCTGGCCGAGCGCCTGCCCAGCCTGCGCCTGCTGACCCGCAGCCAGGCCGAGATTCAGGCCCAGGCCGAGCGCCTGGCGCCTGAGCTCCAGGCGCGTCTCGGTGAGCAATGGGCCATCCGTGTAGAGCCTGCGTTGGGCATGATCGGCAGTGGCAGCCAGCCGGTTGCGCGCTTGCCCAGTGCCGCGCTGTGCCTGCGCCCGCAAGTGTCGAAGAAGTTGCGCGGGCGCAGCCTGCATGTGCTGGAGCGCGCCCTGCGCGACCTGCCGGTGCCGGTGCTGGGCCGCATTGACGACGATGCCCTGTGGCTGGACCTGCGCCAGCTGGATGACGAAGCCCAGTGGCTGGCCCAGTTGCCAGCCCTGCAGCTGGGGCCGGTGCAGTGATCGTTGGTACCGCTGGCCACATCGACCACGGCAAGACCGCACTGCTGCTGGCGCTGACCGGCCAGGCCGGCGACCAGCGGCAAGAAGAGCGCGCCCGCGGCATGACCATCGACCTTGGCTACCGCTATGCGCCGCTGAGCGAAGGCGCGCCGCTGACCGGCTTCATCGATGTGCCGGGCCACGAGCGTTTTATCCACAACATGCTGGCCGGCGCCCATGGCATCGACCTGGTGTTGTTGGTAGTGGCGGCCGACGACGGTGTCATGCCACAGACCCGTGAACACCTGGCGATCATCGAGCTGCTGGGCATTCCCCACGCTTTGGTGGCGATCAGCAAATGCGACCGGGTCGAGCCGTCGCGTCTGGCCGAGGTGCAGATGCAAGTCAGTGAATTGCTGGCGCCTGGGCCATATGCCGGTGCGCGGCAGTTTCCGCTGTCGAGCATCAGCGGGGAGGGCGTGGACGCGTTGCGTCAGGCCCTGCTGGAGGCCGAAGCAGGAACACGGCAGCGTAGTGTCTTCGGTGGTTTTCGCCTGGCCGTCGACCGTGCCTTTGCGGTTACCGGCGCCGGTGTGGTGGTCACCGGCACGGCACTGGCCGGTCGGGTCAGTGCGGGTGATACGTTGTTGCTGGGCAAGGCCGGCAAGGTGGTGCGCGTGCGTGGTCTGCATGCACAGAACCAGGCCGCGTTGGTGGCAGAAGCAGGCCAACGGGTGGCGCTGAACATCGCTGCCGAGCGCCTGGCCGTGGAGCAGGTGCACCGGGGCGACTGGCTGGTGCCCGAATGGTTGCATGCGCCCAGTGTTCGGGTGGATATCGAGCTTAACCTGTTACCTGGCGAGAAGCGTGCTTTCGAACATTTCAGTGCTGTGCATGTGCACCTCGGCACCCAGGATGTAGCGGCCCGGGTCGCCTTGCTCGAAGGCGAAAGCCTGGCTGCCGGCCAACGCATGTTTGCCCAGTTGTTGCTCAACGCGCCGTTGCAGGCCGTGCACGGCGACCGCCTGGTGCTGCGCGATCAGCGCGCCCAGCGCACACTCGGCGGCGGCAAGGTGCTCGACCCGTTCGCCCCAAGCCGCCAACGCCGCAGCGATGCCCGTCTGCAGCAGTTGCAGGTGCTGCGCGATGCAGCGGATCTGGAGCAGGCACTGCCAGCACTGCTCGCCAGTGCACCGGGCGGCATTAGCCCGCAGCGACTCGAGCGGCAGTTCAACCGCCTGCGGGAAACCTGGCAGTTACCGGACGATGTGCGGGTGGTGGCCACCCGGCAGGGCCAACTGCTGTTCGCCAACGCCCAATGGCAGGCGCTCAAGCAGCAGGTTCTGGAACAGCTGGCGCGCTTTCACGAGCAAGAGCCCGACCAGCTTGGCCCTGACCGTGATCGCTTGCGGCGCTTTGTAGCCTTGCCCCTGGAACGGCCGGCATTCGTCAGTTTGCTGGATGAACTGCTCGACGACAGCGCCATCGCCAGCAGCGGGCCATGGCTGCATCTGCCCGATCACAAGGTACAGTTGAGCGAAGCCGACAGTGCATTGTGGGCACGTCTGCAGCCGAAGTTGATCGCAGGGCAATACGACCCACCTTGGGTCAGGACGCTGGCGGGTGAGGAGAACCGTGCCGAAGCCGATGTGCGCCTGTTACTGCGCAAGTTGGCCCGGCTGGGCCTGGTGCATCAGGTGGTGCGCGACCTGTTCTATCCAGAGGCTACGCTGCAGCGCATGGCAGCGTTGATGCTGGGGCAGGCCAGCGAAACGCAGATAGTGCAGGTTGCCGCGTTTCGCGATATGTTGGGCATCGGTCGAAAGCGCAGTGTGCAGATTCTGGAATACTTCGACCGCATCGGTCTGACCCGGAGGGTGGCCGACCAGCGTCACATCCGCGCCGACAGCGCCCTGGCCCAACAGCAGGCCAGGCACTGAGTTCAAGGAAGGCAATCGCGCCCGGTGGCGCGGCCGGGCTTCAAACCCGGTTGGGGACGGCAGCCGTTCCCGGGCAGGTTCGACTCCCGCTGCCTTCCGCCATTTTTTCACCCTTTAGGGCCTCTTCGCGGGTGAACCCGCTCCTACACAGGAAACGCTATCGGCGTAGGCGCGGGTTTACCCGCGAAGAGGCCCTCAAGGGCGCTGATCAGGCCCGCTCGCCACACAAATCCAGGACAAACCAGCGGTCTGCTGCGTCAGCATCCAACCCTGCGCCCAGTAGCGCCACCATCTTGCCCAGCGCTGCTTCACGGGTCATGCCACCGCCACTGACCAGCCCGGCCCCGCGCAAGCGGTTGCCCGCTGCATAGGTGTCGAACACCACCGAGCCTTCCGGGCACTGGCTGATAGCCGCCAGCATCACGCCGCGCTGGCGCGCTGCGCTCAGCACATTCAGCAGCGCCTGGTCATCCGATGGCCCGGTCCCGCTGCCGTAGCACTCCAGCAGCAAACCCTGCACACCACTGTCTATCAAGGCCTGCAAATGCCCGGCCTGAAGCCCTGGGAATACTGGCACAACCGCCAGGTTGACCGGCTTGCGCGGCTGCTTGTAGCCCAGTTCGGCAGGGATCGTATCGGCCCGCTCAGCGTCACGGTGGCGTGGCAGCGCAGCAAAGGCATCGAACGCTTCGCTGCGTAGCTTCGACGCCCGACAGCCATGCAGCAGCTGACCGTGGAAGTACAGCTGCACGCCATCTTCCAGGCCGTGTTCGAACTGGCGCAATGCGCCGCACAGGTTGTCCCAGGCATCGCTGTCCGGGGCACCTGCCGGCAGCATCGAGCCGGTCAGCACTACCGGTGCTGGCAGGCCCAGCAACAGGAACGACAACGCAGCAGCGCTGTAGGCCATGCTATCGGTACCGTGCAGCACCAACACGCCATCGTGGCCCGCGACATCCACCGCCGCGACGATGGCATCGCGCATCGCCAGCCAGTTGTGCTGTTGCATATTGGCGCTGTCGAGCAGCGGGTTCAGCTCGTGCAGTGTCCATTGCACCTGGGGTGCATTGGCCATCTGGGCAAAGTGTTCACGCATCCGCGCGTCAAAACCACCGGCCGGTGCCAGGCCTTCGGGGGTTTCGAGCATGCCGATGGTGCCACCGGTATAGAGAACGAGTAGATTCTTTACTGCGCGCATGGAAAGCATCCGTAGCGGTGAGCGGACAAAGAAAAGCCGCCCGCGGAAGGGGCGGCTGGGCAGGGGAGGATATCAGCGCTGCGTCTGAACTTGGCCGACTGCGTTGTCAGTGGCTGTTTCCGCCTGCGGATTGGCAGGCCAGGCATTGCGGTCCAGGTCCAGGTCGGCAAACTTGGACGAGTCGAACACAGGCTGCTTTACACCGGCCTTGCGCTGGTCGTCGTAGTCGCGCATGACCCGCAGGCCGACCTTGAACAGCAGGGCCAGGGCCACCAGGTTGACGAAGGCCAGGCAGGTCATGGTGATGTCGGCGAAGGCGAACACGGTCGACAGGTCTTGCATCGAACCCCACACGACCAGTGCCAGCACCAGGCCACGGAACACCATCAACACTGCGCGGTTACGGCTGAGAAATTGCAGGCTGTTCTCGCCGAGGTAGTAGTTGTAGAGGATGCAGGTGAAGACGAACAGCGACAGCGCCACGCTGACGAACACGCGCCCCCAGTCACCGACTACGGCGGCCAGCGAGTTCTGGGTCAGGACGATGCCGTCACCTTCGAAGCCCGGGGTGTAGAAGCCCGACAGCAGGATCAGCAAGGCGGTGCAGGTGCAGATCACGAAGGTGTCGAGGAACACGCTGAAAGCCTGGACCACGCCCTGCGCGCCCGGGTGTTTCACGGCAGCCACGGCAGCGACGTTCGGTGCACTGCCCAGGCCTGCTTCGTTGGCGAACACGCCACGTTTCACGCCCATGACGATGGCGCTGCCGAGCAGGCCGCCAAACGCCGGGTCGAGGCCGAAGGCGCTCTTGAAGATGGTTTCCAGCATGGCTGGCACGTGTTCGATCTGGGTGCCGATCACGTACAGGGTCACGCCGATGTAGGCCAGGGTCTTGACGGGTACCAGCAGGTCCGACACTGCCGCGATGCGCTTGATGCCGCCGATGAAGGTGATCGCCAGCAGTACGGCCAGCACAATACCGGTGTGGCTTGGGTCGAAGGCAAAGGCATTCTGCAGCGAGTGGGTGACGGTGTACGACTGCAGGCCGATGAAGGCGAAGCCGTAGGTGACCAGCAGCAAGATCGAGAACACGATGGCCATGCTCTTGCGCTTCAGCCCGTGCTGGATGTAGTAGGCCGGGCCGCCACGGTACAGGCCGTCGCCATCAGCGCGCTTGTACACCTGGGCCAGGGTGCACTCGAAGAAGCTGCTGGACATGCCCACCAGTGCGGTAACCCACATCCAGAACACGGCACCAGGGCCACCCAGGGTCACTGCGATACCGACACCGGCGATGTTGCCGGCGCCCACGCGGCCGGCCAGGCTCAGCATCAGGGCCTGGAAGGAGCTCAGCTGGCCTGCCTGGCCACGCAGCGATTCCTTGAACACGCTGAACATATGGGTGAAGTGGCGGAACTGGACGAACCGGGAGCGGATGGTGAAGTAGCTACCCAGCCCGACGATCAGCACGATGAGGAGTTTCCCCGAAAGGAAATCGTTGATTACTTCGAGCATTGGAAAATGACCTCGATTCTTATTCTTCGTGTGGAAAGACCAGCGGACGGCAGGCGCACCGCTATTCGTTGGGGCGCATGGTTGGCTATGACAAGAGTGGTTACAATTTCGCGGATTGCTCTGACTTGATGCGACTTGATGCTACAATGGCGTCATTCGCGTCACCTGGATTCCGCATATGAGCGATCACTTCGCTACAAACCTCAAACTTGCCTGCAGTCACTACCGCTCTATTTCCGAAGTTTGCCGCCAGCTGTCGATCAACCGCGCGCAGTTCAACAAGTACCTGAGCGGGCAAAGCCGTCCGACGGCTTTCAACCTGAAGCGTATCGGCGACTTCTTCGGTGTCGAGGATTACGAACTGAACCTGCCCGCCGAGCAGTTCGCCCGTCTGATCGGTGCGCGGGTATCGCCCCAGGCCCAGCAACCTAGTGACCCGATCAGCGAGTTGTTCCGCCCGTTGCACGAACATGGCGGCAACCTTTCGCGCTATTGCGGTTACTACTTCGAGTACTCCAACTGCATGTCGGTGCCGGGCACGACCCTCGTGTCGCTGGTGCACCTGTGGGAAGAGCGCGGCCGTTTTCTGTTCGAGCGTCAGGAACGGCAGGAGCGCTCCAGCGCCACCGATCAGCATGCCGAGGTACGCTGCCGCTACCTAGGGGCGGCGTTCCAGCTGCAGGACCGGATGTTCCTCATCGACTACGAGTCGCTGACATTCAACGAAATGAGCCAGACCATCCTCATCCCCAGCTTCAAAAGCCGCATTACCCGGCTGAATGGCCTGAAGGCCGGCGTATCCAGCGGCGACCGGCGCAACCCGGCCTGTACCCGGGTGGTGTGGGAATACCTGGGCGAGGAGATCAATCGCATCAATGCGTATCGGCAGGTGAAACTGTACCGGCCGGATGATCCGCGTATAGATGACGATGTGCGTGAGCGGTTGAGTGTGGCGCCGTTGCGCAACGGTCTGTTCGAGATCGAGTAATGCTCAACGCCTCAAGCATTGTCGAGGATGAACGTTGCTACTGCGTCCGCAACCTGGTCCGCTATTGTTGGAGTACTGCGCAAATGAGCCGCGATGCCATGGTCGCAGTCGGTAAGAAACAGGCATTGCAAACGTGACGCTGAAACTGCTCGCATCAAGGCGAGGGTAACTTCTTCAGGAATCGGGCTATAGCGCTCAGTGCCAGCAAGCCACAGGTTGCCAGCGCTGGTGCCGGGGCCTTTGCCGAATCGCTGGGAGTTGAGCCCGTCGTACTCGCCGATCACCATCAATACTCTTCCTCGAAACTGGTTGAGGAAGGTGTAGCTATCGCTCTCCAGAAAGCCGAAAGGCTTGTTGATGGCGGCAGTGAATGCCGGGCCGAACGGCGCCTGGTGGGCATCGTCTGGATAAACAGCAGGGCAGATCAATACGATGCTGTCCACTTGTGGCAACTGTGCTGCAAGCTTAAGCGTAATGGCCGCGCCAAGGCTGTGCCCAATGAGCGTTCGGCATCGAGGCGCGATATGCGCGTGGAAACGCTTTGCTTCATCAAGGTTCGTCGCCAGTGACGGCGACATTGCGCCTGGCTCGCTGGCGAGGCTATGACCTGACAGATTGCCAGTGAGTGAACCAATGCCTGCGGTTTGCAGGCGATAAAGCAGAGGGTTGAGCCGGGTAAAGTCGGAACGCGCGCCCCCCAAAACGAATGCGGGGGCTGCGCGCTCGATATCAGGTACCAGCAATCGCGCCTGTTGCTGGTAGTTTTCAAAGACTTCATTGATGAACAGCTCTTTGCCCGGGGCGGGCTCGTCAAACTGCCACTTCACGCGCTGCGGGGAAGCCTTTTGAATGTGCATGGTGCTCTCTAGAAGAACTGGTTGAGCCAATCGCCGAGCGGGTTGCCGGTATCGAGCAGCAGTTTGAGTGCCATGATGCAGCAGACACTGACCAGCAGCGGTTTTATGAGGCGCGAGCCGAAGCGCACTGCGCAGCGAGCCCCCAATTGTGCGCCCAGAAAGGCGGCGAGCGCCATTGCCAGCGCCAGCGGCCAGATGATCGCCCCGCTGAGAGAAAAAACTGACAATGCGCCCAGGTTACAGGCCGCGTTCAAAAGCTTGCTGGTGCATACGGCTTGAATGAGGTGCTGGCCCAAGAGGATCACGCAGGCCAGCATGAAGAACGAGCCGACTCCAGGGCCGAAGATGCCGTCATAAAAGCCAATGATGGGTGCAGCCGTCACGCAGAATAGGCTAGTCGATACCTTTGCCTTGCGCGCTTGTTCATTCGGCTTTGGACTGAAGGCAAAGTAGGCGGCGATCAGGATCAGCAGTGGTGGGACGCACGCCTGCAAAACGCTTTTGGGGACGTAAGTTATCGACAAGGCCCCCAACGCCCCACCGATGAACGCCATGACAGCCATGGGACTGCCTCGTCTCCAGTCGATCATGCCTTTGCGGGCGAAGGCGCACGTAGCCGAAACCGTAGCCGAAGCTGCCTGGAACTTGTTAGTGGCAATAGCTGCCAAGGGTTCTACACCGGCAATAAACAGCACCGGGAGCGTGATAAGGCCACCGCCGCCGGCGATAGCATCAAAAAAGCCGGCCATCAGTGCGACCAGTGCGAGTAGCAGAACAAACGTCAAGTCGATTTCGATCATGGGGTATTTTCCTGTGCTCAACCACGGACCAGCAGCGGGTCTTCAGCGAGCACCAACGGGACGGCGAAGGGGGAGTATCCGAACTGACGGATAAGCAGGCGCCGGTTGTCCTGGACCTTGTCGCGGCCGTGCAAGGCTCGGCTGTTGTTGATCAACAATGCGCTGTCAGGTTGCAGGGTAAACGTCAGCGGTTGTGCAGTGCTCAGTGCTTTTTGAAAGGCGTTGAAAGCGCGCGCCGCAGCGCTGCAGGCACGTTCATTCAGACTGAAGCGATAGCTGTTGTATCGAACAGAGAAACCACCATTGGGCTCGAACTGCAGCATTGAAACTGCTTTGCCAGCACTGCCCTGTCCCTGAGCGAAGCAGTCACTGCGTGTGAAGTCGAAAGACTTTGAAGTCAGCGCAAGTGTGTCCAGGCTACTCAAGCGTTCGATGATTTCCCGGAGTGGGAAGACATTCGTAGGTTCATTGGCGGGGTTCCAGCGCGCAGTGAGAATCAGTGCTGAGGGCGCAGGGGAGTGAGCGTTGCTGGCGTTTGTTGAGCAGTTGTAAGGTGCTTCAGTGTGTGCCCCTAAGCGCAAGCCCGCATGCGAGCTGGTTTCAACCTCCAGGCAGGGATCTTCGTCGGGTCGCGGGACGCGGCCACCGCCCTTGAAGTTGCCGACCAGGCGGACCTGTTTGCCATCGTTGTCGATATCGAAGGCGAAACTGCGGTGGCGTACGAGCTCCAGCAGGAGTTGATTGCGCGAGGCAAGGTATTGGCAGCGAGGGCTTTGCGCCAGGGCGGTAATGTCGGGTAGGTATTCTGGTATTGACTCGTTGGCACAGTGCATCTGCCTGTACATCAAGGCAGATAGATGGCCTTCACTGAAGCGCTGTAGGAGCGCACGCTGTTCTTCACTCAAGGCTTTTTCGAGTTGATCGGCGAATATACGAGCCTGAAGTGCTACTCCTTTAGCCTCCGGTCCACCCAAATCAGCAAGGGTTTGGCTTGCAAAGGCTATGGCCTGGCTTTGCTCTGGGTAGAAATCCAGATAGGCAGCTTCCGAATGAGGCATCGAACGTTCCTTGTCGTTTTTGTGTGAAACTCCCTGGCTGGCAAGTGGGGAGTCGACTATTCAATGCAGTTATGCCGTGACGTGGTAGTCAGCCCATTCCTCGTGTGTCGTAGGAAATTTCTGTCTGTAGCGGTATTGAGCGGTGAAACTGTGGAATCACCCCCTGTGGCATCGAACGGGTCCGGTGTTGGACTTCCCGGGCAGGAAACCGCAAAATGACTCTTTTTTCTCATCAACCTCTCCGGATCTGCTGACTCTATGCGTATGCGCCTAATGCTGTTGGGTGGTGGCAATGCCCTCGGGCAAGCGCTGATTCGTCTTGGGGCCGAGGAGGACATCGCATTCCTGGCACCGCGCCCGCCCGAGAACGGCTGGGCGCCCTCAAGCCTCACTCAGCTGCTCGATGACCATCGCCCCGACGCGCTGGTCAACCTGGCCTATTACTTCGACTGGTTCCAGGCCGAGTCGGTCAGCGAGCAGCGCCTGGCTCAACAGGAGCGGGCGGTGGAGCGGTTGGCAGAGCTGTGCCAGCACCATCAGATCACCTTGGTGCAGCCCTCCAGCTACCGTGTGTTCGATGGTTCGCGGGCCACGGCCTATAGCGAAAAGGACGAGCCAGTGCCGCTGGGCTTGCGTGGCCAGGCCCTATGGCGCATCGAGCAGAGCGTGCGTGCGGCCTGCCCGCAGCATGTGTTGCTGCGCTTTGGCTGGTTGCTGGACGAGAGCATCGATGGTGCGTTGGGCCGCTTCCTGACCCGTGCCGAGCAACCACAGGAACTGCTGCTGGCCGATGATCGACGTGGCAACCCGACGCCGGTTGATGATGCCGCCCGAGTGATCCTGTCGGTGCTCAAGCAACTGGATTGCAATGCGCCGCTGTGGGGCACCTACCATTACGCCGGCAATGAGGCGACCACGCCGCTGGCGCTGGGCCAGGCGATCCTCGCCGAGGCCGGTCAATACCGCCAGCTGGCCGTTCAGGCCCCCACGCCGCAGGCCCATGCCGCGCGCCCGGATGCCAGCGAAGAGCCACAGCACGCGGTACTGGCCTGCAAGAAAATCCTTCATACCTTCGGTATCAAGCCGCGTGCCTGGCGCGCTGGTTTGCCACCTCTACTGGACCGGTTCTACCGCCATGGCTGACGCCCCCATCCTGATCACCGGCGGTGCCGGCTTCATTGGCTCCCACCTGTGCGATGCGTTGTTGGACAAAGGCTACGCCGTACGCATTCTCGACGACTTCTCCACCGGCCGGCGAAGCAATCTGCAGGTCGACCACCCACGGCTGGAACTGATCGAAGGTGATGTTGCCGATGCAGGGCTGGTCACTCAGGCTGCTGCTGGCTGCCGTGCTGTGGTGCATCTGGCGGCGGTAGCGTCGGTTCAGGCCTCGGTCGAAGACCCGGTGCGTACCCACCAGAGTAACTTCATCGGTACCCTCAACGTTTGCGAAGCCATGCGCGTGCATGGCGTGCGCCGGGTGCTCTTCGCCTCCAGCGCAGCGGTGTACGGCAACAATGGTGAAGGGGAGTCGATTTCCGAAGACACGCCCAAGGCGCCGTTGACCCCTTATGCCGTGGACAAGCTGGCCAGTGAGCAGTACCTGGACTTCTACCGTCGCCAGCATGGTCTGGAGCCGGTGGTGTTTCGCTTCTTCAATATCTTCGGGCCACGGCAGGACCCTTCCTCACCGTATTCCGGGGTGATCAGCATCTTCTGCGAGCGCGCTGTGCAGGGCTTGCCGATTACAGTGTTCGGTGACGGCGAGCAGACCCGTGACTTCCTTTACGTGGGCGACCTGGTGCAGGTGATGGTGCAGGCACTGGAGCAGCCGCAGGTTGAGGAGGGGGCGGTGAACATCGGGCTGAACCAGGCGACCTCACTGAACCAGTTGCTGGCTGCGCTGGAGAAGGTTGTAGGGAGCTTGCCAGCGATCAGCTATGCGGCGGCGCGATCGGGTGATATCCGCCATTCGCGAGCGGATAACCAGCGGTTGTTGGCGCGGTTCAAATTTGCGCAGGTAACGCCGATGGTTGAAGGCCTGACAAAGCTTCTCGGTAAAGGCTGAGCCCCGCGGGGCTGCTCAGCAGCCCTGACATCACCCATGCCGCACCCTTCTGCGCTGGCAATCTTCGGGATGTAAGACCCGCCCATCCTGGCCACGGACCTGCAATATTTCAAGCGCCTGCCCCGTCACGCCGTCCACCAGCTCCGAACGCGTTTCACCCGCCTCGAACAGAAACCGCTCCCCCCACTGCCTCAAACCAACCACCACTGGAAACACCGACCGCCCTTTGTCGGTCAGCACATACTCTTTGTAGGCACTGCCATCCGACGCCGGCTGTGTCATCAGCAACCCACTTTCCACCAACAGCTTTAGCCGCGAGGTGAGGATGTTCTTCGCCAACCCCAGGTTCTTCTGAAATTCACTGAAACGCCGTAGGCCGTCAAAGGCATCGCGCAGGATCATCAGCGCCCAACGGTCACCCAGCACCTCCAGAGCCCGGGCCACGGGGCACTGCGCATTGTTTTCATCGAGCATGGGGCAAGCCTGTCTTGATTATCTGGTTGCAGATTAAAACCACATTTGCTAAATAGCCAGCATGTGGTTTCAAATTGAAACCAGATTCCAGAGGCTTTGCCCGATGATACCTTCGCTGACACGCTGGATAACCCTGTTGCTTGCCACCACCAGTGCGATGGCTGTGGCGACGGTGTACTTCGCTCAACCGCTGCTTGAGTCGATGGCTGCTGAGTTGGGGGTGGCGCAGCAGCAGATTGGCTGGGTCGTTGGCGCGACCCAGGGGGGTTACGCCCTGGGGCTGCTACTGATTGTGCCCCTCGGGGACTTGGTCGACCGTAAACGTCTGTTGCTTGGCCAGTTGCTGTTCTCGGCGCTTGCGCTGGTCGGCGTTGGCTTGGCGCCGAACTGGGCAATATTGCTGCTGGCTCTGGCTATTGCCGGGTTGATGGCCGTCATGGTGCAGGTGATGGTGGCTCATGCCGCGAGCCTGGCCTCACCTAGCCAGCAAGGGCAGGCGGTAGGCACCGTCACCAGTGGTGTGGTGCTGGGTATTCTGCTGGCACGGCTGGCTTCGGGCGGGCTCGCTGACCTGGCCGGTTGGCGAAGTGTGTACCTGGTCGCCGCAGGGCTCTTGATGCTGTTGGCGCTGGTGCTGTGGCGCAGTCTGCCCGGCGGGCAGCCGATGAGGAGTCGGCCGGGTTACCGGGCGCTGATCATGGCTCAGTTCAGCCTATATCGGCACGACCGGTTGCTGCGCCAGCGCGGCGTGTTCGGTGTGTTGATCTTCGCCGCATTCAGCGTGCTGTGGAGTGCCATGGTCATGCCGCTCAGTGCTGCGCCGCTGGCGCTGAGCCATACCGAGATCGGCCTGTTTGGCCTGGCAGGTGTCGCGGGTACGCTGGCGGCTTCGCATGCCGGTCGTCTGGCCGACCTTGGAAGGGGGGAGCGTACGACCGGGGTGTCGTTGGCCCTGCTGACGCTGTCGTGGCTGCCAACAGCGTTCGTCGAGCATTCATTGCTGGCCTTCGTGCTGGGTGTGCTGATGCTGGACTTTACCGTGCAGGCAGTGCATGTCACCAACCAGAGCCTGTTGCTGGCCGGACGTGGTGCGATGGCTAGCCGATTGATCGGCGCCTACATGTGTTGCTATTCGCTGGGCAGCGGTTTGGGGGCGGTGTTGGCGAGCTGGGTGTTTGCACACTGGGGCTGGGTTGCCGTGTGTGGGCTTGGCGTGGGCATCAGTGCCGTCGCACTGTGCTACTGGCTATGGCTGCAACGCGCGAGGGCGGCCGAGGCCGCCCTGCAATGTTCAGGTCAGAACTTGTAGCCAAGGCCGACCATGTATACCCATGGGTCGACGTCGACGTTGACCTTGGTCTTGCTGTAGCCAAGGGCGGTCGGGCCGTTGACGCTGGCCTTGGTGTCGATGTCGACGTACCAGACCGAGGCGTTTACCAGCAGGTTGTCGGTCAGCAAGTAGTCCATGCCCAGTTGGCCGGCGATACCTACCGAATCCTGCAGCTTGAGGTTGCTGAAGCCTTGTTGCTTGCGTGCGCTGCTCAAGTCTTCGTCAAAGAACAGGGTGTAGTTGATACCGACGCCAGCGTACGGCTGGAAGCGCGAATTCGGTTCCATTGGGTAGTACTGCAGCGACAGCGTCGGTGGCAGTTGCTTGATGTCTGCCAGCTTGCCGTCCAGCCCGCCGCCCAGGCCTTTTACGGCGACGGTGTGCTTGAACGGGGTCGCTGCCAGCAGCTCCAGGCCGATGTGGTCGGTGAGCATGTAGGCAAAGGTCAGGCCCAACTGGGTATCGCTGTCCAGGGTCGCCTTGGTGCCCGACACCTTGTTGCCGTCAAACTTGAGGTCGCCGCTGCTCTCGTTCGGGGCGGTGGTGATGGCGCCTGCGCGCAGGATCATGTCCCCCGCCTGATAGGCGTGGGCGGCAGGGGCGGCGAGCGCAAGGGCCACAAGCGAGGCACCCAGCAAGGACTTGTTCATGGAAGCTCCCAAAGGACGTTATTAATCGAGTGGTCCAATGGTACGGAGCTGGTTAAACGGAAAGTTTGACCCAGCTCAAAGAAGCGTCTTCACGAATTCGAAACAGTTCTCATCTCAGCTCATAAGCGTAGATTTTCTCGGCTTCCATCTGGTAGCCGGCGTCGGCCAACTCGCTGCTGGAAGCTCTAACCTGCATCTTTCCCTCGATCCAGTAGGGCTGGTAGAGGTCTTCGACGCGCACGCCCATCTCGCTGAAAATGTGCACGATCTGGTTCGGCGGTGGCGGCGGCACGTGGATGCACGCGCCATAGTAAGGGACCAGCAGGAATTCGGTGGTGCGGCCTTCTTCGCTGACCTCCAGTGGCACGATGTAGCCGGGTAGTTTGACCTGTTGGCCGTCGAGGCTTTTTACCACTGGCGCGTCGGGCGCCTGTTGGCGCGCAGGTGGGGCGGATTCGGCAGACAGGGCGTTGCTGAGCTGTGACATGTCGTGCAGCGGGGTGAGTTGCGGCGGGATGACCGGGGCGCCTTCGGGGATCAGGGCGGGCCAGTCCAGCTCCTTGGGTTCGGCGGCCCATATAGGCATCGCTACCAGCAACAACAAGGCCAGCAGCATGTGCATTGCCGGCCTCTTCGCGGGCATGCCCGCTCCCACAGGTACTGCACACGCTCCGAAGCCTGCGGGGCTCCCTGTGGGAGCGGGCGTGCCCGCGAAGCAGGCGGTGAGGTGTTTGATCATTACGCGCACTCAGAGGTGTATGGACAGGCCGTCGGCCAGCGATTGCCGGTAAGCCCGCCACGCCGGCACGCTGCCCATCAGCAACGCGGCCCCCAAGATGATAGCCAGCAAGGTCCATTCATGGGTACTCGGCATAGCCAGTGGCAAGTCCAAACCATAGTTGGCCTGCACATAACCCTGCGCCAGGGCGATACCCGCATATAGCAAGCCAAGCCCGGCCACGATCCCGACCGAGGCCAGTGACAGGGCTTCCAGTACCAGCAACCCCGCAATATGCCAAGGCCGGGCCCCGACCGAACGCAGTATCGCCATCTCTCGGCGGCGTTCGTTGAGGCTGGTGAGAATCGCCGTGAGCATGCCGATCAAACCGGTCAGCACCACGAACAGTGACACCACGAACAATGCCTGTTCTGCAGTGCCCATCAGGCTCCACAGCTCCTGCAGGGCGACCCCTGGCAGTATCGCCAGCAACGGCTCGCTGCGGTACTCGTTGATCTCTCGCTGCAAACTGAAGGTTGCGATCTTGCTGTTAAGGCCAAGCATGAACGCAGTGATGGCGGCAGGTTGCAGGTCCATGGTACGGGCCTGCTCGGCGCTGATGCGGCCGGCGCCACGGGCGGGTACGCCGTTGTGCCAGTCGATATGGATCGCTTCCATGCCGCCCAGGCTGATATGCAGGGTGCGGTCGACGGGTGTGCCGGTGCGCTTGAGTACGCCGACCACGGTAAACGGCTTGTCGTCGTGCTTGACCAGGCTGATTGCGGCCACACCGTGGGCCAGCACCAGCTTGTCACCCAGCTTGTAGTGCAATGCCTCGGCCACTTCGGCGCCGAGCACCACTTCGAACGGGTCGTTGGCGAACGTACGCCCCTGGCTCAGTTCCAGGTGCTGGCGGCGGCCGTACTGGTAATGGCTGAAGTAATCCGTGGTGGTACCCATCACTCTGTAACCGCGGTGCGAGTCGCCCAGCGAGATCGGGATTGCCCACTTCACCCGTGGGTCCTGTGCATAGTGCTGGAAGCTGTCCCAGCGGATGTTGTTGGTCGCGTTGCCAATGCGGAACACCGAGTACAGCAGCAGGTTCACCGAGCCGGAGCGTGCACCGACAATCAGGTCGGTGCCGCTGATGGTGCTGGCGAAGCTGGCACGGGCTTCGGTACGGACCCGCTCGACAGCCAGCAGCAGGCACACCGACAGGGCAATGGCAAAGGCGGTCAGAAACGCCGTGAAGCGGCGGTTGGCCAGGCTGGCCAAGGCAAGGCGGAGCAGGTACATCAGGCCTCCTGGGGCTTGGCGGCGCGGTTCAGTTCGGCAAGCGACAGGTGGCGGTCGAACAGCGGTGCCAGGCTCTGGTCGTGGCTGACGAACAACAAGCTGGCACCGGCGGCACGGCACTCATCGAACAGCAGGCGGATGAACGCTTCGCGGGTGTCTGCATCCAGTGCCGAGGTCGGTTCGTCGGCAATCACCAGCTCAGGCTGGCCGATCAGTGCGCGGGCGGCGGCGACCCGTTGCTGTTGGCCGATCGACAGGCTGTCGGCGCGGCGGGCGAGCATGGCAGGGTCGCCCAGGCCCAGGTGGGTCAGCAGCGTGCTGGCCGCCTGGTCAACACTGCCATGGCGCTGCTCGGCGCGGGCCTTGCGGCTGCGCGAGAAGCGGCAGGGCAGCTCGACGTTTTCACGTACCGAGAGGAACGGCAGCAGGTTGAACTGCTGGAAGATATACCCGGTGTGATCGACCCGAAAGCGGTCACGGGCGCCCTGGCTCAGGCTGCCAAGGTCCTGACCGAGCAACTGGATGCGGCCCTGGACCGGCACGTTCACCCCGCCCAGCAGGCCCAGCAAGGTCGTCTTGCCACTGCCGCTGGGGCCCTTGAGAAACAGCGCTTCACCAGCGTCCAGGCGTAATGCCGGAATATCCAGCAGCGGCGGGTGACCTGGCCAGGCGAACATCAGGTCATGCAGATCGATCAACGGCTGGTTCATTCAGAAGGCGACCGTTGCCTTGGCCGGCGTGGTTTCCACGCCTTTCTGGCCATTGGGGCCGATCAGTTGCACGTTGATTTTCTGGGTGGCGGGGAAGGCCTTGAACAGCGGCGCCAGGTCCAGCTCTGTCAGTTTTTCGGGGGTGGCGCAAGTCAGCTGATAATGGGCGCCGATGTCGCTGTGCTGATGGCCGTGCTCGTGCTCGTCACCCTCGTCGTCGGCCTTGGAGGCGTCACCGAAGAGAGGGCTTTCCAGTGCCTGCTGGTCTTCCTTGCAGCCTGCGGCGGCGGAAAGGCCGAACAGCTTCAGTGGTTGTTCAAGTTGCTGGCGCACGGCGGCGACTTTGGCCTTGTCGGCATCGCTGCTGGCGGCATGCTCGAAGCCGACCAGGTTCATTGCCGGGCTGTCCAGTTCCAGTTCCAAGGTATTGCCATCGAGCACTGCGTTGAGCTTGGCCACGCCATGCTCGTGGGCGCCGAGGGAGCCATGGGCATGGTCATGATCATGGTCATCGTGAGCATGGGCCACGGCCAGTGGCAGCAAAGCGAAGGGCAGGGCGAGCAGCAGGCGACGCATGGACGACTCCGGAGCGGGCTGAAAGATAGGGTTATGTTATAACGGCTTCTAGGCGTGC
Organism: Pseudomonas sp. KCJK9058; assembly: GCF_046230975.1. Classification (NCBI taxonomy): domain Bacteria; kingdom Pseudomonadati; phylum Pseudomonadota; class Gammaproteobacteria; order Pseudomonadales; family Pseudomonadaceae; genus Pseudomonas; species Pseudomonas sp. KCJK9058. The sequence goes on along the minus strand of NZ_JBJJLR010000029.1, from coordinate 500 downwards.
CGCCAGCCTGTGTGGCGCATGTTTCATGTTGCGGTAGCATGGCTGCATTGATTTGGGCTCAAGGAATGCATCATGAGAATTCGTGGACAGATTGGTGATTGGCCGGTGGACCTGACCATCGAGCTGACGCCTGAAGAGTGGGCACAACTGGGGCGGCAGACCGAGGTGCCGATGGTAGCCCAGGCGGCCGCGACAGCTGCGGTGGTCGCGCCGCGCCAAGATGACGGTCAGTGGGCTGCGGCGCGTGATGTGTTGCGTCTGGCAGGACAGATGAGCGGGCCGGAGTTGCTGGACCGGCTGGAAGGGTTGGCGGGGAGTACGGCGGCGGGTAAACGGTTGCTGGTGCGCTTGCGGCACAGCAGTGAGGTAAAGGTAGAAAGTGGCGTGGATGCGCCGATGTATCACTGGGTGGGGTGAGTGCTGTTTTCGCTGTTGGGGCCAAGCCTGCGCGCTCGCCTGTAGGAGCGGGTTTACCCGCGAACACCGGCAGAGCCGGTGCC